>NZ_CP009533.1:3285000-3517500 GCF_000761155.1 Pseudomonas rhizosphaerae
GATGGTCACCGAGCGATCGGCAACCTTGGCCGACTCCCAGGCATTGGTCGACACCCGGTCGATCGACTGGGCCATGTCGCTGATCGCCACCGACGCATCGCTGATCTGCTGCGCCTGGTGCCCCGAGGCCCGTGCCAACTGGTGCGCCGTGGCCTGGGTGTCCTGGACGGCGGTGGCCACTTCTTCGGCGGTGAGGTTGATGGTGGCGACCAAGTCGCGCAGCTGGTCGATGGAATGATTGATCGAATCGGCGATGGCCCCGGTGAATTCCTCGGTCACCGAGGCGGTCACGGTCAGGTCGCCGTCGGCCAGGCCCCCGATCTCGTCGAGCAGGCGCATAATCGCGGCCTGGTTGCGTTCGCTTTTCTCGGCGGTCTGGCGCAGTTGCCGCTTGGTTTCGCGGACCATCACCAAGGCGATCAGAATGATCGAAGCCAGCGCCAACAGGCCGAGGATATAGCCCCCGACCGTGCCGGCGGAACGGCCGCTGGCCAGGTTCTCGAAGCCGCTGGCCAGGCGCGAGGCTTCCTCCAGCAGGGTTTGCGACTGGTTGAAGATGTTGCTCGCCGATGCGCGCACCTGGAACAGTTCGGGCGAGGTTTCCAGGATCTCGTCGACACTGCCCGAAACGAACTGGAACAGTTCGGCGATCTCGCGCAAGCGGGCGCGCGCCTCCGGGTCCTGCACCTGGGTCACCCGGATCAGCGCATTGCCGTCGAGCATGCCGCCCAGCACCTGGCCGAAGCGGTTGGCGTCGCGACCGAAGCTCTCCGCCGCCTGGGCCGCGCTTTCATCGCCCGACAGCACCGTGTTGACGGCCCCCAGAATGCGCTCGGCGAGCAGCGACTGACGTTGCGCCACGGCCACCTGGCTGGCGGGTGCTGCACCGCGCAGCAAGGTGTCGACGACCTTGTCGTATTCGACCTGCAATTGCGGCACCGTTTCGGCCAGGGTCGCGGCCACCTGATGCAGCGACAGCACGGTCTGCTCGCTGGCCAGGATGGCATCGGCATTCTGCCGCAGTTCATCCCAGTCACGCTGCACCAGGCGCATCTGTTCGCGCATCGCCGCCGGGGCCGCTGGCAGCCCGGTGGCGCTGTCGCCCTCCTTGAGAAAGCCCCAGCGGCGCTCGAAATCGTTGCGCGCATCGGCCAGCAACTTGAACGCGGCAGTCTTGCCGGCGGCAGCCTCGGTGGCGTTCTTGGCAATGCGCTGGGACAGTACGCGCAATTCGCCGGCATGGCCGATGTACTGCTTGTCGTAGGTGGACTGGGTATTAAGGTAGGTGAAATTGGCGAACAGCAGGACGATGAAAATCACCAGGGCCACGAACAGCCCGATGATCTGCGCACCCGCCCTGGAGCCCAGCAGGGAATTGCCCGGCCAGCCCTTGATCATCGCGCAGGCCTGCGCGTGGCGAGTCGATGGCGGAAAATACGGTTACGCATAGGCATGCTCAGAGTGCTACATCCAGAAAAGGGGGAGCCTGTACCAGGCGGGCCGGGCTGAACACGCACCAGCGGTGTTCACGCACGAAGTGGCCTTGCAGGAACGGCACGGCCGCAGCCAGCGCCGTATCAGGCAATGAAGGTTCGTGGCTGGCCGAGCCGAAATGCTGCAGGCCGACCACCTCGTCCACCAGCAGGCCGACGAAGATGTCCGCGCGATCCACCACCAATACCCGGTGCTGTTTGCGCTGGGGCGACAGGGCATGGCCGAAGAAGCCACCCAGGTCGACCACCGGCAGCAGGCGGCCGCGCAGGTTCGACACGCCCACCACCCACGGCCTTACGCCCGGCAACCGCGTACTGCGCGGCTCGGGCAGCACTTCGGCGACCTCGCCCATCGGCGCGACGTACCAGTGCCCGGCCAGGCGAAAGCCAATGCCGCTCCACGTCTGCAGACGCAATTCCTGGGAAGGCAGTTCGGCCGCCAGCAGGCGACAACGCTGGTCGATATCCAGCAGCAGGTCGAAGGCGGTACGGGACTCCAGCATCGGCGCGGGTCAACCGGCCAGTACGGTGTTCAACGTCTGGATCAAGGTGTCCTCGTCCACCGGCTTGGTCAGGTAGCCCTTGGCCCCCTGGCGCGTGCCCCAGACCTTGTCGGTTTCCTGGTCCTTGGTGGTGATCATGATCACTGGAATGTGCGTGGTGTCTTCGTCCTTGTGCAACTGACGGGTCGCCTGGAAACCGTTCAGGCCGGGCATGACGATGTCCATCAGCACCGCGTCGGGCTTCTCCTGTCGGGCCAGGGCCACGCCATCGGCACCGTTCTGGGCCTTGAGCACTTCATGACCGTGCTTTTCCAGCATGCCGGTGAGTTTGTAGGTTTCCGTCTGCGAATCATCGACGATCAGGATTCGGGCCATGCTGTTCCCCATGCGGTGAAGACCCTGGCACGCGCCAGGGCCGGACAACGGTTGCTACGCAGCGAAACCCGGCACATGGGCACCGATCGCAGCGAGCAGTTCTTGCTTGCTGAAAGGCTTGGTCAAAAATTGATCCGAGCCGACGCTACGCCCGCGCGCCTTGTCGAACAGGCCATCGCGCGACGACAACATCACCACCGCAATGGCACTGAAAGCGCTGTTGCTCTTGAGCAGCGCGCAGGTCTGGTAGCCATCCAGGCGCGGCATCATGACATCGATGAAGATGATATCGGGACGCTCGTCGACGATCTTGGCCAGGGCATCGAACCCATCGATGGCCGTGATCACCCGGCAGCCCGCGTGTTCGAGCAACAGCTCGGCGGTGCGGCGAATCGTTTTGGAGTCGTCGATCACCATGACCTTGAGGGCAAGAGGCTTTTCCATGTCGGCTCTGTGAATGTGGCGTGCGTTGGCCCTGCCCGAGCCTTTTTAGCACACTCTCCCACAGCGTTCCATCGGCCGCTGCCCCTTGACCTGCGGGCCATGCGGCGCCACCCTGACGCCACTTTCCAAGACCCATTCGCAAGCGGCACGTCCCGCGCACAGGAGCTACCCCATGAGCGTTCGCCTCGGCATTGTCATGGACCCGATCGCCAACATCTCCTACAAGAAGGACAGCTCGCTGGCCATGCTGCTGGCTGCTCAGGCACATGGCTGGTCGCTGTTCCACATGGAAATCCAGGACCTGTATCAAGGCCAGGGCCAGGCCCGCGCCCGGATGCGTCCGCTCAAGGTCTTCGCCGATCCGCAGCACTGGTTCGAGTTCGAGTCGGAATTCGACGCACCGCTGGCCGATCTCGACGTCATTCTGATGCGCAAGGACCCGCCCTTCGATCTCGAATTCGTCTACAGCACCTACCTGCTCGAACAGGCCGAAGCCGCTGGCGTACTGGTGGTGAACAAGCCCCAGAGCCTGCGCGACTGCAACGAGAAGATGTTCGCCACGCTGTTCCCGCAACTGACCCCACCGACGCTGGTCAGCCGCCGTGCCGACATCCTGCGCGAGTTCGCGGCCGAGCATGGCGACGTCATTCTCAAGCCGCTGGACGGCATGGGCGGTACCTCGATCTTCCGTCACCGGGTGGGCGATCCGAACCTGTCAGTCATCCTCGAGACGCTGACGGCCATGGGTACTCAACAGATCATGGCGCAGCGCTACCTGCCGGCGATCAAGGACGGCGACAAGCGCATCCTGATGATCGACGGCGAGCCGGTGCCCTACTGCCTGGCGCGCATTCCCGCCAGCGGCGAGACCCGCGGCAACCTGGCGGCCGGCGGCCGCGGCGAAGCACGCCCGCTGAGCGACAAGGACCGCTGGATCGCCGAGCAGGTCGGCCCGTCGCTGCGCGCCAGGGGCCTGCTGTTCGTCGGCCTCGACGTGATCGGCGAGCACTTGACCGAAATCAACGTCACAAGCCCCACCTGCATCCGTGAAATCGATGCGGCGTTCGGCACCGACATCGGTGGCCAGTTGATGGACGCCATCGATCGCAAGCTCAAGGCACGCTGACCCTACCCCGCTGCTACGGGTTATGATGCACGCCCTTTCAGTTACCGGGCGCGCATCGCCGCCCGGGTTGCACGCCTGCCGGATTCTTCATGACGCTGCCCGCCGACCTCCCCGCTGAACTGACCCGCATCGGCCCTCGCCCTGCGGATCGGCTGGGCTTTACCTTGTTCCTCGCGGCATTGCTGCACGTTGCCCTGATCGTCGGGGTGGGCTTCGGCACCCAGCCGCCTGCCGAAATCAGCAAGACTCTGGAAGTGACCCTGGCCCCGCTCAAGAGCCAGACCGCACCCAAGGATGCGGATTTTCTGGCTCAGGACAACCAGCAAGGCAGTGGGACGCTGGACAAGAAGGCTGTGCCCAAGACCACCGAAGTGGCGCCCTTCCAAGATGACAAGATCAACAAGGTGACGCCACCTCCCGCGCCCAAGCCGGTCACCCAGCCCGAGCCTGCGCCAGCCAAGAAGGCCGTGGCCACCACCGCACCCCGGCCGGTGAAGACCGAGGCGCGCCCACCGCCGGTCAAACCCGACCCCAAGCCCAAGGCCGTCACCCCGGAATTCGACAGCTCGCAGCTGTCCAGCGAGATCGCCAGCCTGGAAGCCGAGCTGTCCCATGAGCAGCAGGCTTACGCCAAGCGTCCGCGCATCCATCGCCTGAGCGCGGCTTCGACCATGCGCGACAAGGGCGCCTGGTACAAGGACGACTGGCGCAAGAAGGTCGAACGCATCGGCAACCTCAATTACCCCGACGAAGCGCGGCGCCAGCAGATCTACGGCAGCCTGCGCCTGATGGTCTCGATCAACAGCGACGGGTCGCTTTACGAAGTGCTGGTGCTGGAGTCCTCCGGGCAGCCGTTGCTCGACCAGGCCGCCCAGCGCATCGTGCGCCTGGCCGCACCGTTCGCGCCGTTCACGGGCGACCTGGCCGACGTCGACCGTCTGGAAATCATCCGTACCTGGCGCTTCGCCAAGGGTGACCGCCTGCAAAGCAACTGAGGCAGATGAAACTGCGCCTGCCAGCTTGTCAGGCAGACCAGGCGAAGCCACACTACAAATTATGAAAAACGTCGAAACGAGCTACCTCAGGAACCAGTTCCTGATCGCCATGCCGCACATGGCGGACCCCAACTTTGCCCACACCTTGACCTACATCGTCGAGCACACGCCCAATGGCGCGATGGGCCTGGTGGTCAACCGTCTTCAGGACCTCAACCTGGCGGACATTCTTGAGCAACTGCGGCCGGAAACCGGCCCCACGGCGTCTAGCCAGCAGGTTCCGATCTACAACGGCGGGCCGGTGCAGACCGACCGCGGTTTCGTCCTGCACCCCAGCGGCCCGGTGTTCCAGGCCACGGTGGATCTGGGCGAAGTGTCGCTGTCCACCTCCCAGGACATCCTGTTCGCCATCGCCGACGGCGCAGGCCCTGCGCAGAGCCTGATCACCCTGGGATACGCCGGCTGGGAAGCCGGCCAACTGGAAGCCGAACTGGCCGACAACGCCTGGCTGACCTGCCCTTTCGATGCCGACATTCTGTTCAACACCGACAGCGAGGGGCGCCTTGGCGCCGCGGCGGCACGCCTGGGCGTCAACCTCAGCCTGCTCACCAGCCAGGCGGGCCACGCCTGATGGCCGCACCCAGACTGCTGCTCGGCGTGGATTACGGCACCAAGCAGATCGGCTTCGCGGTCGGCCAGATGATCACCGGCCAGGCACGCGAGCTGTGTACCCTGAAGGCGCAGAACGGCGTGCCTGACTGGACCCGGGTCGAAGCGTTGATCAAGGAATGGCAGCCGGATGCCATCGTGGTTGGCCTGCCGCTGAACATGGACGGCACGCCGAGTGAAATGAGCGAACGTGCGGAAAAGTTCGCCCGCCGCCTGAACGGCCGCTTCAACATCCCGGTGCACACCCACGATGAACGCCTGACCACTTTCGAGGCCAAGGGCGAACGCATGGCCCGCGGCGGTCAGCGTGGCAGCTACCGTGACAACCCGGTCGACGCCATCGCCGCCAAGCTGCTGTTGCAGGGCTGGCTGGAGGCCAATGCGCTGGGTGACAACGCCTGAAGATGACAGCCGCCGCACCCCACCCCCCTGTAGCAGCGGTGCAAGCCGCGTCCGGCTCCGACGCATTTTTCCAGATACACCGCACGACCACCGACGCGGCTTGCGCCGCTGCTACAGATACGGTGCAAGCTGCGTCCGGCCCTGACGCATTTCTTCAGGTACACCGCACGAACACCGACGCGGCTTGCGCCGCTGCTACAGGTGCGGTGCAAGCCGCGCCACGTTGCACCACTCTCTTTGGACGCTATCAATCACAGGAGCACACATGAGCCTTCCCAACCCGGCCGAGCTGATCGGCGCGATGGCTGTCGACCTCAAGGCCCATCTGGCCAGGCGCTCCATTGCCGAGCCGCGCTACATCGGCATTCACAGCGGCGGTGTCTGGGTCGCGCAGGCGTTGCTGCAGGCGATGGACAGCGAGGCTGCGCTGGGCACCCTGGACGTGTCCTTCTACCGCGATGATTTCAGCCAAAACGGTCTGCATCCGCAAGTGCGCCCCTCGGCCCTGCCCTTCGAGATCGAAGGCCAGCACCTGGTGCTGATCGATGACGTACTGATGAGCGGCCGCACCGTCCGTGCGGCCCTCAATGAGCTGTTCGATTACGGTCGCCCAGCCAGCGTGACCCTGGTCTGCCTGCTCGACCTGGATGCTGGCGAGCTGCCGATTCGCCCCGACATCGTCGGTGCCACCCTGTCGCTGGCCGCCCACGAACGGGTAAAATTGCTCGGCCCGTCCCCGCTCGCCCTCGAGCGCCAGGACCTCGCTTCCGCCTCCAGCCTTTAAGAGCCCCCGCCATGACGCCTATCGACGCCAAGCGCCCGCTGCAGCTCAATGACCAGGGCCAGCTACGCCACTTTCTTTCCCTCGACGGCTTGTCCCGCGAACTGCTGACCGAAGTGCTCGACACCGCCGACTCGTTTCTGGAAGTCGGCGCGCGCGCGGTCAAGAAAGTCCCGCTGCTGCGCGGCAAGACCGTGTGCAACGTGTTCTTCGAGAACTCCACGCGCACGCGCACCACCTTCGAACTGGCGGCCCAACGCCTGTCGGCCGACGTAATCACCCTGAACGTGTCGACTTCCTCGACCAGCAAGGGCGAAACCCTGTTCGACACTCTGCGCAACCTCGAAGCCATGGCCGCGGACATGTTTGTCGTGCGCCACGCCGACTCCGGAGCCGCCCATTTCATCGCCGAGCACGTCAGCCCGGAAGTGGCCATCATCAACGGTGGCGACGGCCGCCACGCCCACCCGACCCAAGGCATGCTCGACATGCTGACGATCCGCCGGCACAAGGGCGGCTTCGAGAACCTGTCGGTGGCGATCGTTGGCGACATTCTGCATTCGCGCGTGGCCCGCTCGAACATGATCGCGCTCAAGACCCTGGGCTGCCCGGACATCCGCGTGATCGGCCCGAAAACGCTGTTGCCCATTGGCGTCGAGCAGTATGGCGTCAAGGTCTTCACCGATCTGGAACAGGGCCTCAAGGACGTCGACGTGGTGATCATGCTGCGCCTGCAGCGTGAACGCATGACCGGCGGCCTGTTGCCCAGCGAAGGCGAGTTCTATCGCCTCTACGGCTTGACCACCGCGCGCCTGGCTGGCGCCAAGCCCGATGCCATCGTCATGCACCCCGGGCCGATCAATCGCGGCGTCGAAATCGAGTCGGCCGTCGCCGACGGTCCCCATTCGGTGATTCTCAACCAGGTCACCTACGGCATCGCGGTCCGCATGGCGGTGCTGTCGATGGCCATGAGCGGGCAAACAGCCCAGCGTCAATTCGAGCAGGAGAACGCCCAGTGAGCCTCAGTATTCTTGGCGCCCGGGTGATCGACCCGGCCAGCGGCCTGGACCAGATCACCGACCTGCACATCAGCCAAGGCCGGATCGTAGCGATCGGCGACGCACCCGCCGATTTCACCGCCAGCCAGCGCGTGGACGCCAGCGGCCTGGTGGCCGCGCCCGGCCTGGTCGACCTCAGCGTGTCGCTGCGCGAGCCCGGCTACAGCCGCAAGGGCACTATCGCCAGCGAAACCCGTGCCGCCGCGGCCGGTGGCGTCACCAGCCTGTGCTGCCCACCGCTGACCAAGCCGATCCTGGACACCTCGGCGGTAGCCGAGTTGATTCTGGATCGCGCCCGCGAGGCCGGCCATGCCAAGGTGTTTCCGATCGGTGCCTTGAGCAAGGGCCTGGAAGGCGAGCAACTGGCCGAACTGATCGCCCTGCGCGATGCCGGCTGCATTGCCTTCGGCAATGGCCTGAACAGCTTCGGTAACAATCGCACGCTGTGCCGCGCGCTGGAATATGCCGCCACGTTCGACCTGACCGTGATCTTCCACTCCCAGGACCGTGACCTGTCTGCGGGCGGGCTCGCCCACGACGGGCCGACCGCCGCCTTCCTGGGCCTGGCGGGCATTCCCGCCACTGCGGAAACCGTCGCCTTGGCGCGCGACCTGCTGCTGGTCGAGCAGAGCGGCGTGCGGGCGCACTTCAGCCAGTTGACCACCGCCCGCGGCGTGGAGTTGATCGAGCAGGCGCAGGCGCGAGGGCTGCCGGTCACGGCGGACGTGGCGCTGTACCAGTTGATTCTGACCGACGAAGCACTAACTGGGTTTTCCAGCCTGTACCATGTTCAGCCGCCACTGCGTTCTGCAGAGGACCGGGAAGGCCTGCGCGCAGCCGTGAAGAAGGGCGTGGTGCAGGCGATTGCCAGCCATCACCAGCCGCATGATCGCGACGCCAAGTTGGCACCGTTCGGAGCGACCGAGCCGGGCATCAGCAGTGTGGAGTTGTTACTGCCCTTGGCATTGACCTTGGTACAGGATGGCCTGCTCGACCTGCCGACCCTGCTGGCCCGCCTGGGCCAAGGCCCGGCCGACGCCATGCGGCTGCCGGCTGGACGCCTGCAGGTAGGCGCGGCAGCGGATCTGGTGCTGTTCGATGAAAACGTCTCGACTGTGGCCGGCGAACGCTGGCTGTCCAAGGGTGCCAACTGCCCGTTCCTTGGTCACACCTTGCCGGGAGCGGTGCGTTACACCCTGGTGGACGGGCATATCAGCTTCAGTCACTGATACCGTAGCGAACCCTTCGCGGGCAGAGCCCGCTCCCACAAGGTACGCCGCCCGGCCCGCCTGTGGGAGCGGGGCGGGCGGCTGAGCCCTCTGCCCGCGAAGAGGCCGCAAGCCTCAACCCATTCCCTACCGACGCTGCGCGTTCTTCATCGACACCTGATCATTCAGTGTCCAGAAGTCGTACAGCACACCCACCAGAAACAACCCCCCGGTCAGCAGGTAGATCACCCCGGTGATCCACTTGCCCTGGTACATGCGGTGTACACCGAACAAACCCAGGAACGTCAGCAACACCCACGCCACGTTGTAGTTGGTCTCACCGCTGTGAAAGCGCATGTCGGCCTGGCGATCCATGGCAGGAATAAGGAACAGGTCGATGATCCAGCCGATGCCGAACAGGCCCAGGGTGAAAAACCAGATCGTCCCGGTAACCGGCTTGCCGTAATAGAAGCGATGAGCGCCAGTGAAGCCCAAAATCCACAACAGGTAGCCCATGACTTTGCTGTGGGTATCGTGGAGTCGATAGGTGTTCATTCTCGATGCAGGTCCTCTGATATAAAAATTTTCTAAACAAATTTGTGACTTTTTTGTCCTGTCCCGACGTATGGCATTTCTGTGACCGACATCGGCTGAACCCTTGCAGCACCTGCTCCGCGTGCCGCACAAGAGACAATTCTGCGCCGATTTGGTGCCATTTACGACCTGCCCCCCTCGACCAGCGGATTAAAAACCCTACAAAAAGCTGTTATAAATCTGCGCGCCTATCCATATGAGCCCTGCCGAATGCGTCCATTTTTCAAGACATGGCTGACCATCTGCCTATTATTGCCCCTGGCCGCCCACGCCACCAATCGTGAGCAACGACTTCCCGCTGGCTTCAACGGCTACACCGCCCAGTCGGCTTCCGAACAATCGCAACGTGCACCGCGCATCGTCGTGACCCGCCCCGCTGGCAATAGCCAGGCGCTGGCCAAAGTCACCACCGTCAAGGCCAGTACTGCCGCCTCTAAGCAGAGCAGCGATGTACTCAGCCGCGCGGTCAATGTGCTCGGCACGCCCTATCGCTGGGGCGGCAGCAGCCCAAGCAAGGGTTTCGACTGCAGTGGCTTGGTCAAGTACGCCTTCAACGATGTGAAGGCCGTCGACCTGCCGCGCACGTCCAACGCCATGGCTGCTGGCCACGGCATCAAGGTCGAACGCAAGGACCTCAAGCCGGGTGACCTGGTGTTCTTCAACATCAAGAGCCGCAAGGTCAACCACGTTGCCATCTACCTGGGCAACGACCGCTTCATCCACGCCCCGCGCCGCGGCAAGGCCGTGACCATCGACACCTTGAAGAAGCCGTACTGGAACACCCACTACGCCGTCGCCAAGCGCGTCCTGCCCAAGGAACCGGCGTTGCGTATCGTGCAGCGCTGATCCCCATCGACTGCGGCGTGCCCTTCGCGGCCGCTGACCGCTCCCACCGACAACCGCGGTGTTCTGTGGGAGCGGTCTGTGGCCGCAAAAGGTACGCCACGGTGCAGCTGGATATGCACCGATCAGAAATTGTCCGGCGACTTGGCCTTTTCGCGGGCCGAGTCACGGCTGATCACACCTTGCGCGAGCAGGTTCTTCAGGCACATGTCCAACGTCTGCATGCCCAGCGACCCGCCGGTCTGAATCGATGAGTACATCTGCGCAACCTTGTCTTCGCGGATAAGGTTACGAATCGCCGGCGTGCCGATCATGATCTCGTGGGCCGCCACTCGCCCGCCGCCGATCTTCTTCAGCAGGGTCTGGGAAATCACCGCCTGCAGCGATTCGGACAGCATCGAACGCACCATCGACTTCTCTTCCGCCGGGAACACGTCGACCACCCGGTCGATGGTCTTCGCCGCCGACGTGGTGTGCAGCGTGCCGAACACCAGGTGACCCGTCTCGGCTGCGGTCAATGCCAGCCGAATGGTTTCCAGGTCACGCATCTCGCCCACCAGAATCACGTCCGGGTCTTCGCGCAGCGCCGAGCGCAAGGCGTGAGAGAAGCCCAGCGTATCGCGATGCACCTCACGCTGGTTGACCAGGCACTTCTTGGATTCGTGGACGAATTCGATCGGATCTTCCACGGTCAGAATGTGATGGTGCTTGTTGCTGTTGAGGTAGTCGATCATGGCCGCCAGGGTGGTCGACTTGCCCGACCCGGTCGGCCCGGTGACCAGCACCAGCCCGCGCGGCACTTCGGTAATCTTGCGAAACACATCTCCCATGCCCAGGTCGTCCATGCTCAGCACCTTGGACGGGATGGTCCGGAACACCGCACCGGCGCCGCGGTTCTGGTTGAACGCGTTGACCCGAAAGCGCGCCACACCCGGCACCTCGAAGGAGAAGTCGGTCTCCAGGAACTCCTCGAAGTCCTTGCGCTGCTTGTCGTTCATGATGTCGTAGATCAGCGCCTGGACCTGTTTGTCGTCCAGCGCCGGCAAGTTGATGCGGCGCACGTCGCCATCCACCCGAATCATCGGCGGCAGGCCTGCGGACAGGTGCAGATCGGATGCGCCTTGTTTCGCACTGAAGGCCAACAGCTCGGTAATGTCCATGAGACTCCCCAAATACAGACAAGCAGGTAGAATGCCGCAGACCTGAAACCCGCCGGCACGAATTCAATGTCCACGATAGCAGACAACATTTCGCAAGTGAGTGCCCGAATCACAGCCGCTGCCCGGCACGTGCAGCGGGAGCCGGACCAGGTCGGCCTGCTTGCGGTCAGCAAGACCAAGCCAGCCACGGCGATCCGCGAGGCCTTCGCCGCCGGTGTCCACGATTTCGGCGAAAACTATTTGCAGGAAGCCCTGGCCAAACAGGAAGAACTTGCCGACCTGCCCTTGATCTGGCATTTCATCGGCCCCATTCAGTCGAACAAGACGCGTGCAATCGCCGAACATTTCGCCTGGGTACATTCCGTGGACCGCCTCAAGATCGCCCAACGGCTCAGCGAGCAACGCCCGAGCACGCTGGCGCCGCTCAACGTCTGCATTCAGGTCAACGTCAGCGGCGAGGCCAGCAAGTCCGGCTGTGCGCCCGACGATGTGCAGGCCCTGGCCACTGCCATCCAGGCGCTTCCGAACCTGCACCTGCGCGGTCTGATGGCGATTCCGGAACCCACCGATGACCCTGCTGCGCAGGACGCCGCCTTCGCCCGCGTTCGCGCTCTGCAGCAAGACCTGCAACTGCCGCTGGATACCTTGTCCATGGGCATGAGCCACGACCTGGAGGCTGCCATTGCCCAGGGCGCGACCTGGGTGCGCATCGGCACGGCGCTGTTCGGCGCCCGCGATTATGGCCAGAACACCACCCCGGAAGACACCGGCGCGGCCCCCTCACCTTTCAGCAAGGATCCTTCATGAGCAAGACTCGTATTGCCTTCATCGGCGCCGGCAACATGGCCGCCAGCCTGATCGGCGGCCTGCGCGCGCAGGGTGTCGAAGCCAGCCACATCCGCGCCAGCGACCGCGGCGCCGAACAGCGTGACAAGGTGGCAGCCGACCACGGCATCGAAGTGTTCGCCGATAACGCCCAAGCGATCGAAGGGGTCGATGTGGTGGTGCTGGCGGTCAAGCCGCAGGGCATGAAGGATGTGTGCCAGGCACTGGCGCCCAGCCTCGCACCCGGTCAACTGGTGGTCTCGATTGCCGCTGGCATCAACTGCGCCAGCCTGCAACGCTGGCTCGGCGCGCAACAGCCGATCGTGCGCTGCATGCCCAACACCCCGGCACTGCTGCGCCAGGGCACCAGTGGCCTGTACGCCACCGCCGACGTCGACGCCGAACAACGCCAACAGGCCGAAGACCTGCTGGGCGCGGTCGGCCTGGCCGTATGGCTGGACGAAGAACAGCAGCTGGATGCCGTGACAGCTGTGTCCGGCAGTGGCCCGGCGTACTTCTTCCTGCTGATCGAGGCCATGACCGCCGCCGGGGAAAAACTCGGCCTGCCGCATGAGACGGCAGCCCGGCTGACCTTGCAGACCGCCCTGGGCGCGGCCCACATGGCGGTGGCCAGCGACGTCGACGCCGCTGAGCTGCGCCGTCGAGTCACTTCCCCCGCCGGCACCACCGAGGCGGCCATCAAGTCATTTCAATCCGAAGGGTTCGAAACCCTGGTGCAGAACGCCCTGAACGCCGCAGCGCGGCGCTCGGCCGAACTGGCCGAGCAGCTAGGCCAATGAACAACTGGGTCAACAAGGAGCTTTCATGTACGGTCTAAATACCGCGGCGATCTACGTCGTGCAAACCCTGGGCAGTCTGTACCTGCTGATCATGCTGCTGCGCTTCGTGCTGCAACTGGTACGTGCCGACTTCTACAACCCGCTCTGCCAGTTCATCGTGCGCGCCACGCAACCGCTGCTCAAACCCGTGCGGCGCATCATTCCCAGCCTGTTCGGGCTGGACATGTCCTCGCTGCTGCTGGCCATCGTCATCCAGATGATCATCATGGCGCTGACCTTGCTGCTGGCCTACGGCACCACCGGCAACCCACTGCAATTGCTGGTGTGGTCGATCATCGGGGTGACGGCGCTGTTCCTGAAGATCTTCTTCTTCGCCATGATCATCAGCGTGATCCTCTCCTGGGTCGCGCCGCAGAGCCATAACCCCGGCGCCGAGCTGGTCAACCAGATCTGCGAACCGGCCCTGGCGCCGTTCCGGCGCATCGTGCCCAATCTGGGCGGCCTCGACATCTCGCCGATCCTGGCTTTCATGGTGCTCAAACTGCTGGACATGCTGGTCATCAACAACCTGGCCATGACCACCGGCATGCCGCAGATTCTGCGCCTGCTGATCTGACCGCTGCACACCGCGTGTGCGAGCACTCCAACGAGCGCTCGTACACGCCGCGAGCCCGCCTGCACACTCGCCTGCACCCCCGCCAAGCGCTGCTTGCCCCTGTGCCCCGCGCTCTTTAGACTTACGCCTCATTCAAGCGTGAGCAGGGTCGATGTCCACTGTCTTTCCCGATGATTGCGTCGGTCTGGTCGTTCCACAAGTTGCCCACTTCAGCGAACCCCTGGCCCTGGCCTGCGGCCGCTCGCTGCCCGCCTACGACCTGATCTACGAGACCTACGGCCAGCTCAATGCCAGCGCCAGCAACGCGGTGCTGATCTGCCACGCGCTGTCGGGCCATCACCATGCCGCCGGTTACCATTCCACCGAAGACCGCAAGCCCGGTTGGTGGGACAGCTGCATCGGCCCCGGCAAGCCCATCGACACCAACCGTTTCTTCGTGGTCAGCCTGAACAACCTGGGCGGCTGCAACGGCTCCACCGGCCCCAGCAGCATCGATCCCGACACCGGCAAGCCGTTTGGCGCCGATTTTCCGGTCTTGACCGTCGAAGACTGGGTGCACAGCCAGGCCTGTCTCGCGGACGCTCTGGGCATCGCCCAGTGGGCGGCGGTGGTCGGTGGCAGCCTGGGCGGCATGCAGGCGCTGCAATGGACCATCACCTACCCCGACCGCGTCCGCCACTGCCTGGCGATCGCTTCGGCGCCCAAGCTCAGCGCACAGAACATCGCCTTCAACGAGGTGGCCCGCCAGGCCATTCTGTCCGACCCCGAGTTCCATGGCGGCGATTTCCAGGCCCGTGGCGTGATACCCAAACGCGGTCTGATGCTCGCGCGCATGGTCGGGCACATCACCTACCTGTCGGACGATTCGATGGGCGAGAAATTCGGCCGCGGCCTGAAGAGCGAAAAGCTCAACTATGACTTCCACAGCGTCGAATTCCAGGTGGAAAGCTACCTACGCTATCAGGGCGAGGAATTTTCCGGTCGGTTCGACGCCAACACCTACCTGCTGATGACCAAGGCCCTGGACTACTTCGACCCGGCCGCCGCCCATGGCGATGACCTGGCCGCGACCTTTGCCAACGTCAAAGCCAAGTTCTGCGTGATGTCGTTCACCACCGACTGGCGCTTCTCGCCGGCCCGCTCGCGTGAACTGGTGGATGCGCTGATGGCCGCCAAGAAAGACGTCTGCTACCTGGAAATCGATGCACCGCAGGGTCACGACGCTTTCCTGATCCCCATTCCACGGTATCTGCAGGCGTTCAGCAGCTACATGAACCGCATTGCACTGTGAGGCATCCATGAGAGCTGACCTAGAAATCATCCAGGACTGGATCCCCGCCGGCAGCCGCGTGCTCGACCTGGGCTGCGGCAATGGCGAACTGCTCGCCTGGCTGCGCGACCACAAGCAGGTCACCGGCTACGGCCTGGAAATCGATGCCGACAACATCACCGAGTGCGTGCGCAAGGGCATCAATGTCATCGAGCAGGACCTGGACAAGGGCCTGGGCAACTTCGCCAGCAACAGCTTCGACATCGTGGTCATGACCCAGGCGCTGCAAGCCGTGGAATACCCGGACCGTATTCTCGACGAGATGCTGCGGGTCGGTCGGCAATGCATCATCACCTTCCCCAACTTCGGTCACTGGCGTTGCCGTTGGTACCTGGCCAGCAAGGGCCACATGCCGGTGTCCGAGTTTCTGCCGTACACCTGGTACAACACGCCGAACATCCACTTCTGCACCTTCGCCGACTTCGAAGCCCTGTGCAGCGAGCGCCGGGCGCAAGTGCTCAATCGCCTCGCGGTGGATCAACAGCACCGGCACGGCTGGGCGAGCAAGATCTGGCCCAACCTTCTGGGCGAGATCGGCATCTACCGGGTCAGCAGCCCCGGGCTGCAGGAGCATCGGGTGGCGGTGTAGACGGCTCTGCGCGGCCACAGGGTGCATGCCATACAAAACTCGTAGGAGCGGTCAGTGGCCGCGAAGCAGACGACTCGATACCTCAGGCCGCCCGCATGAACTGGCTCTTTGAACCCTTCGGAACCCATTCACAACCATGATCAATTTCACTCAACTCGTCCTCGCCAGCCACAACGCCGGCAAGCTCAAGGAACTGCAGGCCATGCTCGGCGGCGCAGTACAGCTGCGTTCGGTCGGCGAATTCAGCCAGGTCGAGCCTGAGGAAACCGGGCTGTCGTTCGTCGAAAACGCCATCCTCAAGGCCCGCAACGCTGCGCGCCTCTCCGGGCTGCCCGCGCTGGCCGACGATTCCGGCCTGGCCGTGGACTTTCTCGGCGGCGCCCCCGGTATTTATTCGGCGCGCTACGCCGATGGCCAGGGCGATGCCGCCAATAATGCCAAGCTGCTCGATGCCTTGCAGGGCGTACCGGACGAGCAGCGCGGCGCGCAGTTCGTCTGCGTGCTGGCGCTGGTCCGGCATGCCGACGACCCTTTGCCGATCCTCTGCGAAGGGCTCTGGCACGGTCGCATCCTGCACGCTGCCAGCGGCGCCCATGGTTTTGGTTACGACCCACTGTTCTGGGTGCCTGAACGCAACTGCTCCAGCGCCGAGCTCGACCCCACGCAAAAGAACCAACTGAGCCATCGCGCCCGCGCCATGGCCTTGCTGCGTCAACGCCTGAGCCTGGCATGAACGATTCACTGATCTACCCAGCGGCGCCATCACCCAGCCAGGTGCGGGCGCAACTGCCGCCGCTGGCGCTGTACATCCATATCCCGTGGTGCGTACGCAAATGCCCGTATTGCGACTTCAACTCCCACGCCGCCAGCCCCGTACTGCCGGAAGAAGAATACGTCGATGCCCTGTTGGCCGATCTGGACCAAGACCTGCCCACGGTCTACAGTCGCCCGCTGAGCTCGATTTTCTTTGGCGGCGGCACACCTAGTCTCTTCAGCGCGGCTGCGTTGGGCCGACTGCTGGCCGGCGTCGAGCAGCGCATTGCCTTCGCGCCCGACATCGAGATCACTCTGGAAGCCAACCCCGGCACCTTCGAACAGGACAAGTTCGTCGCCTATCGCAAGCTGGGGATCAACCGCCTGTCCATCGGCATCCAGAGTTTCCAGCCGCAAAAGCTCGAAGCCCTCGGGCGTATCCATACTGGGGACGAAGCGCTGCGCGCCGCTGAAATGGCGCGCCGCGCCGGTTTCGACAACTTCAACCTGGACCTGATGCACGGTCTGCCCGACCAGTCCCTGGAAGAAGCGCTGGACGACCTGCGCCAGGCCATCGCCCTGGCGCCCACGCACCTGTCCTGGTACCAGCTGACCCTGGAGCCCAACACGGTGTTCTGGAACCAGCCGCCCGTGCTTCCCGAGGACGATATCCTCTGGGACATCCAGGAGGCCGGCCAGGCCTTGCTGGCCGAGCATGGCTTCAGCCAATACGAAGTGTCGGCCTACGCCCGGCCGGGCAAGGCGGCACGTCACAACCTCAATTACTGGAGCTTCGGTGACTTCATCGGCATTGGCGCCGGCGCCCACGGCAAGCTGAGCCACCCCGACGGCCGCATAGTACGCACCTGGAAAACCCGTCTGCCCAAGGATTACCTCAACCCGGCCAAGCAGTTCAAGGCGGGCGAAAAGAGCCTGGCCGCAGACGAGTTACCCTTCGAGTTCCTGATGAACGCGCTGCGCCTCACCCAGGGCGTCGACGCCGAGCTGTTCGCAAAGCGTACCGGGCTGCCCTTGCAGTCCCTGGCAGCGGCGCGTGCCGAGGCCGAACAAAAAGGCCTTCTACAGGTCGAACCGACGCGCCTGGTCGCCACTGCCCGCGGGCAGTTGTTCCTCAACGACCTGCTGCAATACTTCCTGGTATAAGGATTTTCCTGATGGATTTCGTGCTCGATCTGCTCGCCACCGTTTCACGCTGGGGCCGAGGTAACCTGTCGGAGATTTCCCTGGCCTTGGTAGGCTGCGTGCTGGTGTTGTTTGGCGCCGATGTGAAGGCGTGGGCCGAAGGCCGCCTGGGCTCGCTCTCGGGCGCGCTGCGAGTACCGCTGATTGCCCTGATGTGCGTGATCGGCAGTGGCGCGGCATTGATCTATGCCACGCCCTGGGTATTGAAGGGGTTGAGCCAGTTCAACAACTACAGCCTGGCGCCGGTGTTGTTGGTGGTTCTGGTATTACTGGGGATTGTTGCTGATCGCAAATGATGCGTGAGCAATGACGGACTCTTCGCGGGCAGAGCCCGCTCCTACGGGGCTACGCGTAGACCTGTAGGAGCGGTCAGTGGCCGCGAAGGCTTCTACACCCTCTTCAATCAACCTTCTCGAACTTCAGATCCCACACCCCATGCCCCAGCCGCTCGCCGCGGCGTTCGAACTTGGTCACCGGCCGCTCGGCCGGACGCGGTACGCAGCCGCCATCGGCCGCCTGGTTGCGATAACCGGGCGCCACGCTCATGACTTCCAGCATGTACTCGGCATAGGGTTCCCAATCGGTCGCCATGTGCAACACACCGCCCACCTTGAGCTTGCTGCGGACCAGTTCGGCGAACGCCGGCTGGACGATGCGACGCTTGTGGTGGCGGGCCTTGTGCCAAGGATCCGGGAAGAACAGCAACAGGCGATCCAGGCTGTTGTCGGCAACACACTGTTTTAGCACTTCGATGGCATCGCAGTCGTAGACCCGCAGGTTTTTCAGACCCTGAGTTAATACGCCGTTGAGCAGCGCGCCAACGCCGGGACGGTGCACCTCAACGCCGATGAAATCCAGTTCCGGCGAGGCCGCTGCCATTTCAAGCAGCGAATGGCCCATGCCGAAGCCGATTTCCAGAGTGCGCGGGGCACTGCGACCGAACACCTGGTCGAAGTCCGCCGGTGCATCGGTCAATGGCAGCACGAACAACGGCTTGCCTTGGTCCAGGCCGCGTTGCTGGCCTTCGGTCATGCGCCCGGCGCGCATCACGAAGCTCTTGATAGCGCGGTGCTGGCGCGGTTCGCCTTCGTCGGCCGTTGGCGTTTCTTGCGAGTCAGTCATCGGGGGCTCTTACTTGATCAGACCATCCAGCGGCGAAGAGGCGCTGGCATAGAGTTTTTTCGGCATGCGACCGGCCAGATAGGCCATGCGCCCGGCAATGATGGCGTGCTTCATGGCCGCGCCCATCATGATCGGGTCCTGCGCGTGGGCGATGGCCGAGTTCATCAGCACGGCTTCACAGCCCAGTTCCATGGCGATGGTGGCGTCGGACGCGGTACCCACGCCGGCATCGACCAGCACGGGCACCTTGGCTTCTTCCAGGATGATTTGCAGGTTATAGGGGTTGCAGATGCCCAGGCCGGTGCCGATCAGGCCAGCCAACGGCATGACCGCGATGCAGCCGATCTCGGCCAGCTGGCGGGCGATGATTGGATCGTCGCTGGTGTAGACCATCACATCGAAACCGTCCTTGACCAGCACTTCGGCGGCCTTGAGGGTTTCGATCACGTTGGGGAACAACGTCTTCTGATCGGCCAGCACTTCCAGCTTGACCAGGTTGTGACCGTCGAGCAGCTCGCGGGCCAGGCGGCAGGTGCGCACCGCTTCCACGGCGTCGTAGCAGCCAGCGGTGTTGGGCAGAATGGTGTAGCGATCCGGCGGCAGCACGTCGAGCAGGTTCGGCTCGCCGGGGTTCTGGCCGATATTGGTGCGACGCACGGCGACCGTGACGATCTCGGCACCCGAAGCCTCGATGGCCAGACGGGTCTGCTCCAGGTCGCGGTATTTGCCGGTGCCGACCAGTAGACGCGACTCGAAGGTGCGACCGGCCAGGGTGAACGGCTTGTCAATGCGAGCATTGCTCATCGGAATTCCTCTGCTGAGGTGAAGATACGAACGTGGAAGGTGTCGGCGGCTCGATCAGCCGCCGCCGATGGCGTGAACCACCTCGATCTGATCACCTTCGCCCAGTACGGTGTCGACGTGCTGGCTGCGCGGGACGATGTCCTGGTTCAGCTCGACGGCAACGCGGCGCCCGACCAGCTCGAGGCGCACAAGCAGCCCGGCAACGGTCTCGCCGTCGGGAAGTTCGAAAGGATCGCCGTTCAGTTGAATGCGCATGCGGTCGGCAGCCATCATTTTTTGGGGGTCGTTATTCTAGCCCGATCGCCGAGGATTCCCAAGGCCAAGCCGACCACGCGCGCGATCAGCCCAGGCGCCAGGCCATAAGGCCCAGGCACAGCCACCCGGCTAGCAACGCCAGACCACCGAACGGGGTGACGATACCCAGCTTGCTGACACCGGTCAGGGTCAACAGGTACAGGCTGCCCGAGAACAGGACGATGCCCAGGCAGAACAGCGCGCCCGCCCACCCCACCAGACGCCCCGGCACGTGGACGCTGAGCAACGCCACCCCGAACAACGCAAGGGTGTGGATAAGTTGGTAGCTGACGCCGGTCTGGAAAATGGCCAGGTAATCGGCGCTCAGTCGGTTCTTCAAGCCGTGGGCGGCGAAGGCGCCAAGCGCCACACCGGTGAAGCCGAAGAAAGCAGCCAGCATCAGGAACGTACGCAGCATCCAGGTTTGTCCTCATAAAGCCGTGTTGCACCGCAGGGTCTGTATAATGGCCCGCTCACCCGGCCAGGCCAAGCCCTTCATGCTGCAATCCTTCTTCCGCCGTCTGTGCAAGACACTGCTCTGGTTCGTCGCTGCCAGCGTGGCGCTGGTGGTGATCTTTCGCTTCATTCCGCCGCCGGGCACCATGCTCATGGCCGAGCGCAAAATCGAATCCTGGGTCGATGGCCAGCCCATCGATCTGCAACGGGACTGGCAATCCTGGGCGAACATTTCCGACGATCTGAAGGTGGCGGTCATCGCCGGTGAAGATCAACGCTTTGCCGAGCACTGGGGCTTCGACATCGCCGCCATCCGCGCAGCGTTCGCGCACAACGAGGAAGGCGGTTCGTTGCGCGGCGCCAGCACCCTGAGCCAGCAAGTGGCGAAGAACGTTTTCCTCTGGTCCGGCCGCAGCTGGTTGCGCAAGGGCCTGGAAGCCTGGTTCACCGGGTTGATCGAGATATTCTGGTCCAAGCAGCGCATTCTCGAGGTCTACCTCAACAGCGCGGAATGGGACGACGGCGTGTTCGGCGCCGAAGCGGCGGCGCGGCATCATTTCGGCATCGGTTCAGCCCAGCTGTCTCGGCAACAGGCAAGCCTGCTGGCCGCCGTGCTGCCCAACCCGCGCAACTGGAGCGCCAGTCGGCCCAGCGCCTACGTAGCCCGCCGCGCTGGCTGGATCCGCCAACAGATGGGCCAGCTGGGCGGCCACGACTACCTCCTGCGCCTAGACCTGCCACGCCCCGCGCCCTGGGCCGATTAGGCCGCGAACACGCCCTACCAGACAACAAAAAGCCCCGAACCAGTCGGGGCTTTTCCATTTCACGCATCGACGCCTCACATCAAGCCGCGATGGAAACCTTCAGCTTGTTCATCGCGCTCTTTTCCAACTGACGAATACGCTCGGCCGACACGTTGTACTTCTCGGCCAACTCGTGCAGCGTCGCTTTTTCCTCGGCCAGCCAGCGCTGATAAAGGATGTCGCGGCTGCGATCGTCCAGCACCTGCAAGGCTTCGTGCAGGTTGGTGTTGGAATTGTCGCTCCAGTCGGCGTCTTCGAGCTGACGTGCCGGATCGTAGCGATGGTCTTCCAGGTAGTTGGCCGGCGACTGGAACGCGCTGTCATCGTCCGCTTCGGCAGCCGGATCGAACGCCATGTCGTGGCCGGTCAATCGGCTCTCCATTTCGCGTACTTCACGTGGCTCCACGCCCAAGCTTTCGGCTACGCGGTGGACTTCTTCGTTGTTCAGCCAGGCCAGACGCTTCTTCTGGCTGCGCAGGTTGAAGAACAGCTTGCGCTGCGCCTTGGTGGTCGCCACTTTGACGATACGCCAGTTGCGCAGGATGAACTCATGGATCTCAGCCTTGATCCAGTGCACGGCGAACGACACCAGGCGTACACCCATTTCCGGGTTGAAACGCTTCACGGCCTTCATCAGGCCGACGTTGCCTTCCTGGATAAGGTCGGCTTGAGCCAGGCCGTAGCCCGAATAGCTGCGTGCGATGTGCACGACAAAACGCAGGTGAGCGAGCACCATCTGCCGAGCCGCTCCAAGATCCTGCTCATAGTAGAGACTCTCGGCCAGTTCACGCTCCTGCTCGGGCGTCAGCAACGGAATGCTGTTCACCGTATGCACGTAGGCTTCCAGGTTTGCACCCGGGACCAGCGCATAAGCAGGTTGCAAAGAAGTGGTCATACGAAAAAACCTCCGACTCACATGACTCGTGCCCGCAGGCACTGCGAAAAATAGACCGGGAACCAGTTGACAAGTTCCTTGTGACGCTTTAGCGGTCGATGATAATAAAGTTAACTTAACAGCACGATTGAACAGTGCATCTATGTACCACAGCTTAACGCGGCGCCAGTTCGCGCAGGTGCCGCCAGACTGCAATCCACGCACCGATATACCCTAACAATACCGCGCCTAGCAAGAGCGACAATCCGTCGGCCGCAGGCACCCCGCCCAAGGCGAAGTCACTGCCGTACAGACCGGACAACCCGGTCACCGCATCGTTGAGCCAATCCAGGCCGAAAGCCAGGATGCCCCAGGCGAAGAGCCCTGCGCCGAAACCGTACAATGCGCCCATGTACAAGAACGGCCGACGCACGTAACTGTCCGTGCCCCCGACCAATTTGATGACCTCGATTTCGATGCGTCGGTTCTCGATGTGCAGACGAATGGTGTTGCCAATCACCAGCAACAACGCCGAAACCAGCAGCAGGGTCAGGCCGAACACGAACCGGTCACCCAGCTTGAGAATCGCCGCGAGCCGCTCCACCCACACCAGGTCCAGTTGCGCCTGCTGCACCTTCGGCAGCTCGGCCAATTGCTGGCGCAGGGTTTCCAGCGCGGCCTTGTCGACTTCCAGCGGCGTGACCACTACCACGCCAGGCAGCGGGTTCTCGGGCAGCTCCTTGAGCGCCTCGCCCAGCCCCGACTGCTGCTGGAACTCGCCCAGCGCCTGCTCGCGGCTTACGAACTCGGCTTGGGCCACGCCCGACAGCCCCTTGATCTGCGTGACCAGGGCCTGGCCCTCGCGCTCACCGGCGTCGAGTTCCAAGTACAGCGAAATCTGCGCCGCGCGCTGCCAGGAACCGCCCAGGCGCTCGACGTTCTTGAGCAGCAGGGACAGGCCCATGGGCAGACTCAAGGCTACGGCCATGACCAGGCAGGTGAAGAAACTGCCGATCGGTTGCTTGCCCAGGCGGCGCAGGCTGTCGACCCAGCTGGCCCGATGGCTTTCGATCCAGGCGCGCAGCAGGCTGCTGAAGTCTGGCCCGTCATCGTCATCATTCCGACGTTTCTTGGGCTTCTGCGGTTGGGGCTCGCTACCCCTGGGGGCTACCCGGTCCGCGACCTTGGGACTGCGTGTCGCACTCATTGTCCTGCCTCTCCGTCACCGATCAGGCGCCCGCGCTGCAGCGTCAGCATGCGATGGCGCATGCGCGCGATCAGCGCCAGATCGTGGCTGGCAATCAGCACACTGGTGCCTAGCCGGTTGATGTCTTCGAAGACCCCCATGATCTCGGCTGCCAGGCGCGGGTCGAGGTTGCCGGTGGGTTCATCGGCGAGCAGCAAGGCTGGCTGATGGACGATGGCCCGCGCAATGCCCACACGCTGTTGCTGGCCTGTGGACAGGTCGCCGGGGTACAGCTCGGCCTTGTCCGCCAGCGCCACTCGCTCGAGCGCCGAATCGACCTTCTTGGCGATTTCCGGCTTGCTCAAACCAAGAATCTGCAGCGGCAGAGCGATGTTGTTGAACACCGTGCGGTCGAACAGCAACTGGTGATTCTGGAACACCACGCCGATCTGTCGACGCAGGAACGGGATCTGGGCGTTGGTGATCTGCCCCAGGTCCTGGCCGGCCAGCAGCAGCTTGCCACTGGTGGGTCGTTCCATCGCCAGCAACAGGCGCAGCAGGGTACTTTTGCCCGCGCCGGAATGACCGGTAACGAACAGGAATTCGCCGCGCCGGACCCGAAAGCTCAGTTCATGCAGACCGACATGGCCGTTGGGGTAGCGCTTGGCGACCTGTTCGAATCGAATCATGAAGGCTCCCGCTCGGCGAACAATGCCTGGACGAAGGGTTCTGCTTCGAAGGTGCGCAGGTCGTCGATGCCTTCGCCCACGCCGATGTAGCGGATGGGCAGGCCGAACTGCTTGGCCAGGGCGAAGATCACCCCGCCCTTGGCGGTGCCGTCGAGCTTGGTCAGGGCCAGGCCGGTCAGGGCAACCGTCTGGTTGAACTGCTTGGCCTGGTTGATCGCGTTCTGCCCGGTACCGGCATCGAGCACCAGCAGCACTTCGTGCGGCGCCTGTTCGTCGAGCTTGCCCATCACGCGGCGGACTTTCTTCAGCTCTTCCATCAGGTTGTCTTTGGTGTGCAGACGGCCAGCAGTGTCGGCGATCAACACGTCGATGCCGCGCGACTTGGCGGCCTGCACGGCGTCGAAGATCACCGATGCGGAATCGGCACCGGTGTGCTGGGCGATCACCGGAATCTTGTTGCGCTCACCCCACACCTGCAATTGCTCGACCGCCGCGGCACGAAACGTGTCGCCCGCGGCCAGCATGACTTTCTTGCCTTCGAGCTGCAGTTTCTTGGCCAGCTTGCCGATGGTGGTGGTCTTGCCGGCGCCATTGACGCCTACCACCAGGATGACGAACGGCTGGTGCTCGGCCTTGATCACCAATGGCTGCTCGACCGGCCGCAACAGTGCCGTCAGCTCGCCCTGCAACGCCTTGTACAAGGCTGCGGCATCGGTGAGTTCCTTGCGCGCGACCTTGCGGGTCAGGCTCTGGATGATCACCGAAGTGGCCTCCACGCCAACGTCGGCGGTCAGCAGGCGGGTTTCCAACTCTTCGAGCAGGTCGTCATCGATGAGCTTGCTGCCCAGAAACAGGCTGGCCATGCCTTCGCCAAGGCTGGCGCTGGTCTTGGACAAGCCCTGCTTGAGCCGGGCGAAGAAACCGGCCTTGGCCGGTGCGGCCGCTTGCGGGGCAACGACGGCAGGTGGCATGGCTTGGGCAACAGGCGCTGGGACCGGAGCCGGTGTTACTGGCGTGGGCCGCGCGGCTGGCGCAATGGCAGCAGCAGGCGGCGGAACCGGCGCTGGAGCTGGAGCTGGAGCTGCAACAGGCTCGGCAACAGGCACGACCGCTGCTTCCGGCCGGGGAGCGATGGCCGGCGGTGCCTGCGGAGCATCGTCCTCGACCAGCGCCACGGGTTCCTCGGGTACTGGGAGTACCAAACCCTGCGCGGCAGGCGGCTCGGCAGGTGCGCGATCCACTTCGGCCTGCGGTGCCAGAACCGGCTCCGGCGCGAGCGCAACGGCGGTTTCCACCGAAGTCTGAACGGTCGCCTCGGCGTCGGTGACAGGATCCTGGGCGGCAGGGGTTGGTGGCTGTTCGGCGACAGGGGTCTGCGGCTTCTTGCGCAGCCATCCGAACAGGCCTTTCTTTTCACCGGCCGGGGCCGGGGTCTTTTTGTCGTCGTTGGAACCAAACATGGAAGACGGCTATCTCAAGGTAGCGACGCGCCAGGCGGCGAGTCGGAAAAAATTCGAAGACGCAACACAGACTGCTTTTACGCCGGCTCGTTCACGCGCAACATTTTGTCGAGTTGCCCCGGCAGGTTCATGCCAACCAGGCATGGCCCCCAGCGGACCGGATCAGTATCCTAGCACCTCCTCGCCCGTAGACGCTAAGGCCAAGCGGGTAGCTCTCAAGGTTCTAAATCCCATGAATGTCCTCGCCCGCCGCGCCGCAGGCCTGCTGCTCTGCACGCTCAGCCTGCCTCTGGCGGCTTTTGCCGCCGATACACAGCCCACGCACGAATTCACCCTGGACAACGGCCTCAAGGTCATCGTGCGCGAGGACCACCGCGCTCCGGTGGTGGTGTCCCAGATCTGGTACAAGGTCGGTTCCAGCTACGAAACACCCGGCCAGACCGGCCTGTCCCACGCGCTCGAACACATGATGTTCAAGGGCACCGACAAACTGGGCCCCGGTGAAGGCTCGCGCATCCTGCGCGACCTCGGCGCCGAGGAAAACGCCTTCACCAGCGACGACTACACCGCTTATTACGAAGTGCTGGCCAAGGATCGCCTGGCCGTGGCGTTCGATCTCGAAGCCGACCGCATGGCCAGCCTGAGCCTGCCCGCCGAAGAGTTCGCGCGTGAAATCGAAGTCATCAAGGAAGAGCGTCGCCTGCGCACCGACGACAAGCCCAGCGCCAAGGCCTACGAGATCTTCAAGGCCATGGCCTTCCCAGCCAGCGGCTACCACACGCCCACCATCGGCTGGATGGCCGACCTGAATCGCATGAAGGTCGAAGAGCTGCGCCATTGGTACCAGGCCTGGTACGTGCCCAACAACGCCACCCTGGTGGTGGTGGGCGACGTCAAGCCAGACGAGGTCAAGGCCCTGGCCCAACGTTTCTTCGGCCCCATTGCCCAGCGCCCCACGCCACCGGTGAAGATCCCGCTGGAACTGGCCAACCCCGGCCAGCGCCTGGCTACATTGCATGTACGCACCCAACTGCCGAGCCTGCTGTACGGCTTCAACGTCCCGGCTTTGGCCACGGCCGACAAGCCGCGTGATGTCCAGGCTTTGCGGTTGATCTCGGCACTGCTCGATGGTGGCTACAGCGCACGCATGGCTACCCGCCTGGAACGCGGCCAGGAGCTGATCTCCAGCGGCGGCGCCCAGTACGACGCCTTCACCCGCGGCGACAGCCTGTTCTTCATTTCCGCAACGCCAAACGCGCAGAAGAAAAAGACCCTGGCCGATGTCGAGAAAGGCATCTGGAAGCTGCTCGACGAACTCAAGACCACACCGCCCTCCGCCGAGGAGCTGGAGCGTGTGCGCGCCCAGGTGATCGCCGATCTGGTGTACAGCCGCGACTCCATCAGCAGCCAGGCCACCACCATCGGCATGCTGGAAACCGTGGGCCTGTCGTGGAAGCTCATGGACAGCGAACTCGAAGACCTCAAGAGCGTAACGCCACAGGACATCCAGAGCGCTGCACGCACCTATTTCACCCGCGATCGCTTGAGCATCGCCCACGTTCTGCCCGAGGAAGCCGCTCATGAGTGAGCCCATCACCCCCCGTCGCCTCCTGGCTGGCTCGACCCTTCTGGTGCTCGCCGGCTGGCTGGCTACCTTCAGCGCCCAGGCCGCAGACGCCGCCAGTGCCGGCCAACCCACTCGCGGCCTGCAATCGGTGAGCGAGCTGGGCAGCACTGCACCCAGCCATCGCCGCCTGAACATCCAGAACTGGACAACCGCCGAAGGCGCCAAGGTGTTGTTCGTCGAAGCTCACGAATTGCCGATGTTCGATCTGCGCCTGACTTTCGCCGCTGGCAGCAGCCAGGATCAGAACCACCCTGGCATCGCCCTGCTGACCAACGCCATGCTCAACGAAGGCGTGGCCGGCAAGGACGTCAGCGCCATCGCCCAAGGCTTCGAGGGCCTGGGCGCGGACTTCTCCAACGGTGCCTATCGCGACATGGCCGTGGCCTCGCTGCGCAGCCTCAGTGATACCGACAAGCGCACGCCGGCCCTGAAACTGTTTGCCGATGTCGTCGGCAAGCCGACGTTCCCGGCCGATGCCCTGGTACGTATCAAGAACCAACTGCTTGCCAGCTTCGAATTCCAGAAGCAGAACCCCGCCAAGCTGGCCAGCAACGAGCTGTTCACACGGCTGTATGGCAGCCATCCGTACGCGCATCCCAGCGAAGGCGACGCCAAGAGCCTGCCGGGCCTGAGCATCGAGCAACTGCGCGCTTTCCATAAACGTGCCTATGCCGCTGGCAACGCAGTTATCGCCATCGTCGGCGACCTGTCGCGAAGCGAGGCCGAACAGATCGCCGCCCAGGTCTCCGGCGCCCTGCCCAAGGGTCCTGCCCTGGCCAAGCCAGCGCAGCCCGCGGCGCCCGAGGCCGGTGTGACTCACATCGACTTCCCGTCCAAGCAGACGCAGATGTTCATCGCGCAACTGGGTATCGACCGCAAGGATCCGGATTTCGCCGCGCTGTCCATGGGCAACCAGATCCTTGGAGGTGGCGCATTCGGTACGCGGCTGATGAGCGAAGTCCGCGAAAAACGCGGCCTGACCTACGGCGTCTACTCGGCGTTCACCCCGATGCAGGTCCGCGGACCGTTCATGATCAACCTGCAGACCCGCGCCGAGCTCGGCGACGGTACCTTGAAGCTGGTGCAGGACATCCTGCGCGACTACCTCAAGACCGGCCCTACTCAGGAAGAACTGGACAACGCCAAGCGTGAGCAGGCCGGCAGCTTCCCGCTGTCCAATGCCAGCAACGCGAGCATCGTTGCGCAATTGGGTGCCACCGGTTTCTACGACATGCCGCTGACCTGGATGGAAGACTTCCTGCAGCAGTCACAGGCCCTGACCGTGGAACAGGTGAAAACCGCGATGAACAAACACCTGGATGCCGATAAACTGGTGATCGTCACGGCTGGCCCCAAGGTTGCGCAGCAACCCTTGCCGGCCCCAACGGACAAACCCTCCGAGCAACCGCTCGGCGTACCGGAGCACTGATGGCCAGCGTCAAACCCAAGCAACCCCACGGTGGCCAAGGCCACCTGCGCATCATCGGTGGCCAATGGCGCAGCCGCAAACTGAGCTTCCCGGAAGCACCAGGCCTGCGCCCTACCCCTGATCGGGTACGCGAAACGCTGTTCAACTGGCTGGCCGCGCATATCGAGGGTGCCAAGGTGCTGGATGCCTTCAGCGGCAGCGGTGCCCTGTACCTCGAAGCGCTGTCGCGTGGCGCCAGCATGGCACTGGCACTGGATGCCAATGCCGCCGCCATTTCCAGCCTTCGGCACAATCTGGATCTGCTCAACTGCGCGACGGGCCAACTGCTGCAAAGCGATGCGCTGAAGTACCTGGACACCCAGACACCCAGCCCATTCGACCTGGTGTTCCTTGATCCACCCTTCCATCAGAACCTGCTGCCTGCAACCTGCACGCTGCTGGAAGATAAAGGCTGGCTGGCCGAGCGTGCCTGGATCTACACCGAGAGCGAGACACCGCCTTCGGCGTTGCAGATGCCGGCCGCGTGGCGCCTGCACCGCGAGAAGAAAGCCGGGCAGGTCTACTACTCCCTGTGGCAGCGCGGCTGACACGGGCTTGCCAGGGTATTCACGTTGAACGCTGTGCATCCTTCCTTCCGCCCGGCTCTGGGGCTGGGCAATCCCCACCTGCAAACGCTGTGGGGGCCGTTGTGGCGCAAGCAGCCAGCGCTACCGCGCGAGCGTGAACGCCTATGGCTTGCGGACGGTGATTTCGTCGACCTCGACTGGCACGGCCCCCACACACCCCACGCCCCGTTGGTGGTGGTATTGCACGGGCTGACCGGATCATCCAACTCGCCCTACGTCGCCGGCCTGCAAAGGCAATTGGGCGAGTACGGGTGTGCAAGCGTGGCGGTCAACTGGCGCGGCTGTTCCGGCGAGCCCAACCTGCTCGCGCAAAGCTACCATTCGGGCGCCAGCGAAGACCTCCAGCACGTACTCGACCACCTGGGCGCACAGAGGCCCCAGGCGCCGCTGTTCGCCGTAGGCTACTCACTGGGCGGCAACATTCTGCTCAAGCATCTGGGTGAAAGCGGCGCGAGCAGCCCTTTGCAGGCAGCCGTGGCGGTATCGGTGCCGTTTCGCCTGGACCAGTGCGCCGACCGCATGACCCAAGGTTTTTCCAAGGTGTACCAAGCCCATTTCATGCGCGCCATGCTCGGTTATTTGACCGACAAGCGCAGTCGCTTCCAGCATGAAGGGCAGCACGAAGGGCTGGCGGCGCTGGAAGCACTGGGCTCGCTGCAGGGCATCAAGACCTTTTGGGACTTCGACGGCCAGGTCACCGCGCCACTGCACGGCTTCAAGGATGCCCAGGACTACTACCGCCGTTCTTCGAGTCGGTACTACCTGGGTGGCGTTGCCAAACCCACGCTGATCATCCAGGCGCAGGATGATCCGTTCGTGTTTCCCCACAGCCTGCCGACTGCCGACGAGATGTCGCCTTGCATCGAATTCGAGCTGCATGCCCGGGGCGGCCATGTCGGCTTCGTCGATGGCAACCTGCGCCAGCCGAGCTACTACCTCGAACGGCGCATACCGCAGTGGCTGAACCAGTGGATCGACTTCACGCCCCCTTCTGCACAGGTCGCTGCGGATCGGTGATCCAGTCGCTCCAGGAGCCTGGGTACAGCGTTGCCAGCGGGTAGCCAGCCAAGGCCATGGCGAACAGGTTATGGCACGCAGTGACACCCGAGCCGCAGTAAGCGACCGCCTGCTCCACAGGCCGGCCGTGGAACTGAGCGTCAAAGCGTGCGCGCAATTGTTCCGCCGGCAGGAAGCGCCCATCGGGCCCAAGATTCTCGGTGAAGGCCGCGCACTGCGCCCCTGGAATATGCCCGGCGACAGGGTCGATGGGTTCGACTTCGCCAAGAAACCTCGGCAGCGCGCGTGCATCCAGCAGGGTCAACTGCGGATCGTGCAGGCGAGCCTGCAAATGAGCCGCATCGACCACACGCGTGTCATCGGGTGTGCCGACGAAATCGCCAGGTTCGGCAGACGCCGCATCCAGGCTCAAGGGCAGCCCGGCGGCGTGCCAGGCTGCCAGGCCGCCGTCGAGCAGAAACACGCCATCGCGCTTACCCAGCCAGGCCAGCAGCCACCACGCACGTGCCGCATAAGCACCTGGCCCGTCGTCATAGAGAACGATCTGGCTGTCCGCAGCGATGCCCCAACGCTGTAGCCTCTCCTGCAACTGTGCAGGCTCGGGCAGCGGATGGCGGCCGGTCACGCCCTTGATCACAGGGGCACTGAGGTCGCGGCCCAGGTCGGCAAAATGGGCGCCGGCGATATGGCCTTCGGCATAGCTGCGCTGACCATAGTCGGCGTCTTCAAGGCTGTAGCGGCAGTCCAGCAGGACCCATCCGGGGGCATCGATGTGTTCGGCGAGCGCTTGCGGGCTGATCAGTTGCGCGAGGGGCATGAAGGACTCCAGCGGTGGATGAATGATGGACCTGCCTGCCACTGGAACAGCGCGGGCAGAATCCATCGCGGCATGAATCACTGTAATGGATCACTGTAGCAGTCGGCACGCCAGGTCACGCAGCGCACCGGGTCTGTCCGCCATCCTACAGCGGGCGCTCGCGCACCGCGACAGCGTGCCACAGGCGATCCTGCTTGCATTGCGCCCGCGATGCAGACTTGGCCGACTTCTCTGGCTGCGATACCATCGCACTCCCCAACCGATTCCCGCCAGGACGCCGTGATGAACCGAGTGTTGTACCCAGGTACCTTCGACCCTATCACCAAGGGTCATGGTGATCTGGTCGAACGCGCCTCGCGCCTGTTCGATCACGTGATCATCGCGGTCGCCGCGAGTCCCAAGAAGAATCCCCTGTTCGCGCTCGAGCAACGTGTGGAGTTGGCCCGCGAAGTGACGCGGCACCTGCCCAATGTCGAAGTCGTCGGGTTCTCGACGCTGCTCGCGCATTTCGCCAAGGAGCAGAACGCCAACGTGCTGCTGCGTGGCCTGCGGGCAGTGTCCGATTTCGAATACGAGTTCCAGCTGGCCAACATGAACCGGCAACTGGCGCCGGATGTGGAAAGCCTGTTTCTCACGCCTTCGGAGCGCTATTCCTTCATCTCGTCGACCCTGGTACGAGAAATCGCGGCCCTGGGCGGAGACATCACCAAATTCGTCCACCCCGCCGTGGCCGAAGCCCTGACCCTGCGCTTCAGCAAGAAGTAGGCAACCAGCACTGCGCCCGCGTGCACTGCGGGCGCTAATGCGGCACAATTGCGGCCATTGCTTTTCACATGCCTGGGCCGCAGTCTCGGGCCGGAGTTTTCATGTCCCTGATCATCACCGACGATTGCATCAATTGCGACGTCTGCGAACCCGAGTGCCCGAACGCTGCCATTTCCCAGGGGGAAGAGATCTATGTGATCGATCCCAACCTGTGTACCCAGTGCGTAGGCCATTACGACGAGCCACAGTGTCAGCAGGTCTGCCCGGTGGATTGCATACCCCTGGACGAAGCGCATCCTGAATCCCAGGAACAGCTGATGGCCAAGTACAAGCAGATCACCGGCAAGCACTGATTCCAGTGCTTGCCTGCCACCTGGCTCAGTCGCGGTTGTTGTAGCCGCTCTGGGTACAGCCCAGGCACCGTACGAACGCCGCCTTGCCCGGATCGACCACCAAGGCCTTGCCACTGGCGCCGACGTTCCCGCCAGCCGCGGTGAACGGCAGCGCGATCACGAACAGACCTGCGCCCACGATGGTGGCGGCGACCAGCAATGGCCGTGCAATCAGCAAGTCGCCGATCATGGCGTAGGCCGGCGGGTTCTGGATCTGGTAGGTCGGGTCACCGCTGTTTGCGCTCATGCTCGAGTCGGCAGCGGTGGCCGGCACGGCGTGCAGGCCGAAACTGACGACCAGCGCCAGCGACAGGGTTCGAAACGGGTTCATGGCACAATCCTTCTGCTCACGTGGGCGACTGCGATTTGCGATGCGGTAATTACGGCTGGATTAACTATATCAGCTGCTCGGGGTTGTGCAGGGCAGGCACAGGCAGCTTGTTCCGACCTGCCGAGTCGGCAATACCCTCATTTTTGGCAGCGTGGGCAATACACGCTCGCACGCTGACCCAGCTTGACCTCGCGCAGGGTGGTGCCGCACACCTTGCACAACTGTCCGCCGCGACCATAGGCGAACAACTCCTGCTGGAAGTAGCCGGGCTGGCCATCGCCACCGATGAAGTCACGCAATGTGGTGCCCCCGCGCTCGATCGCATAGGTCAGGATGCGCTTGATCTCGACCGCCAGACGCAGGTAGCGAGCACGGGATATGCCCCCCGCCGCGCGGCGCGGATCGATGCCGGCCGCGAACAGCGCTTCGGTCGCGTAGATATTGCCAACACCCACCACCACGGCGTTGTCCATGATGAACGGCTTGACCGCCATGCTGCGCCCACGCGACAGCTGGAACAGCCTTTCGCCATCGAACAGTTCGGTCAACGGCTCGGGGCCCAGGCGCAGGAGCAGTTCGTGGTTCAGCGGATCCTGGCTCCAGAGCATGGCGCCGAAACGCCGGGGATCGGTATAGCGCAAGGCCATACCCGATTCCAGTTCGATATCGACGTGTTCGTGCTTGAGCGCCGGCAAACCGGCTTCGACCAGGCGCAGGTTGCCCGACATACCGAGATGGCTGATCAAGGTGCCCACTTCGGCGTTGATCAGCAGGTACTTGGCCCGTCGCTCGACCGCCACGATCCGCTGCCCGGACAGGCGCGCATCCAGGTCTTCGGGAATCGGCCAGCGCAGGCGGCGGTCGCGCACGATGACGCGGCTCACACGCTGCCCTTCCAGGTGCGGGGCGATGCCCCGACGGGTGGTTTCTACTTCGGGTAATTCAGGCATGGGGCTCCTGATGGGAAACGCGGATCGATAGGCAAGCGTGCCTCAGGCTCGACGCCTCGGACAGCGCGGATTCTAACCGCTGGGGCCCTGTAGCGCCCACCGTGCCTGCGGGTCATTTGTCGATTGGTCCATTCGGTGCCGGGGGCAAAGGGGTATACTCCCGCTCTTTTTTCCCCGGAGCGACTTCATGTCCCTGCCCAGCCTTCGCCTCAAAGCCAACGCCGACCGCCGCCTGCGCGCCGGCCACCTGTGGGTCTACAGCAACGAGATCGACGTGGCCGCGACCCCACTGACCGGTTTCCAGGCGGGCGACCAGGCCATTCTCGAAGCGGCGGGCGGCAAGCCTCTGGGCATCGTCGCACTGAGCCCGAACAACCTGATCTGCGCCCGCCTGCTGTCGCGCGACGTCAAACTGAGCCTGGACAAGTCGTTGCTGGTGCATCGCCTCAACGTCTGCCTGTCGTTGCGCGAGCGGCTGTTCGACAAGCCGTTCTATCGCCTGGTGTACGGTGATTCCGACCTGCTGCCGGGCCTGGTCGTGGATCGCTTCGGCGACATTCTGGTGGTGCAGCTCGCTTCGGCCACCATGGAACGCTACAAGGCCGATGTCATGGCCGCGCTGATCCAGGTGATCAAACCCAGCGGTATCCTGTTCAAGAACGACTCCGCCGCCCGCGATGCCGAAGGCCTGGAGCGCTACGTGGAAAGCGCGTTCGGCGTGGTCCCGGAGTGGGTCGCTTTGGAAGAGAACGGCGTGAAGTTCGAAGCCCCCGTGATGGAAGGCCAGAAGACCGGCTGGTTCTACGACCACCGCATGAACCGCGCGCGCCTGGCGCCGTACGTCAAGGGCAAGCGTGTGCTCGACCTGTTCAGCTACATCGGCGGCTGGGGCGTGCAGGCCGGCGCATTCGGCGCCAGCGAAGTGTTCTGCGTCGACGCTTCGGGCTTCGCCCTCGATGGCGTTGAGCGCAATGCCGCGCTCAATGGCTTCGCCGAGAAAGTCACCTGTGTGGAAGGCGATGTGTTCGAAGCCTTGAAAGAGCTGAAGGCCGCCGAAGAACGCTTCGACGTGATCGTCGCCGACCCACCCGCGTTCATCAAGCGCAAGAAGGACCTGAAGAACGGCGAAGGCGCCTACCGCCGCCTCAACGAGCAAGCCATGCGCCTGCTCAGCAAGGACGGCATCCTGGTCAGCGCCTCGTGCTCCATGCACCTGCCCGAGGACGACCTGCAGAACATCCTGCTGACCAGCGCCCGCCACCTGGACCGTAACATCCAACTGCTGGAACGCGGCGGCCAAGGTCCGGACCATCCGGTGCATCCAGCGATTCCGGAAACGCGGTACATCAAAAGCATCACGTGCCGGTTGTTGCCCAACAGCTGATGCAGCGGGGCGTTTGACGCGGCTCGCGCCGCTGCTACAGGGAATTGTGTCGCCCGTGGGAGCGGTCATCGGCCGCGAAAAGGACGACGCGCACTGGCTGATGCACCGCGGCGCCTGGTTCGCGGCCACGAATCGCTCCTACGGAGAATCAAGAGGGCCTGGCCGCATCAGGCCCTACTGCCGATTACTTGCCCTGCCCCACGTTCCATCCTTCCCCCATGGGTGTAGAATCGCCCTACTCTTCGCCAATCATCCCCCGGCGGGTTTATGAGCTCTGGCCGAACGCGTGGCGATCCCGCAGCGTTACCGGCCTCATCCGCAAGCACGGCAACACACCGACCGAGCGTGCCGCGGACCAGGAAAAGCTCACTCCCTCACTGAAACCCGATTAGCCGCCCGGAGTCGTTCCATGCCTGACTATCGCTCGAAAACATCCACCCACGGCCGCAACATGGCCGGTGCCCGCGCGCTGTGGCGTGCCACTGGCATGAAGGATGACGATTTCAAGAAGCCGATCATCGCCATTGCCAACTCGTTCACCCAGTTCGTGCCGGGGCATGTGCACCTCAAGGACCTGGGTCAGCTGGTTGCACGCGAGATCGAGCGCGCTGGCGGCGTGGCCAAGGAATTCAACACGATTGCGGTGGACGACGGCATCGCCATGGGCCATGACGGGATGCTGTATTCCCTGCCCAGCCGCGAGATCATCGCCGACTCGGTCGAGTACATGGTCAACGCCCACTGCGCCGACGCCATCGTGTGCATCTCCAACTGCGACAAGATCACCCCGGGCATGCTGATGGCCGCCTTGCGCCTGAACGTGCCGGTGATCTTCGTTTCCGGCGGGCCGATGGAAGCGGGCAAGACCAAGCTGGCCAGCCACGGCCTGGACCTGGTCGACGCCATGGTCATCGCTGCCGACCCCACCGCCTCGGATGAAAAAGTCGCCGAATACGAGCGCAGCGCCTGCCCGACCTGTGGTTCGTGCTCCGGCATGTTCACCGCCAACTCGATGAACTGCCTGGTGGAAGCGCTGGGCCTGGCCTTGCCAGGCAATGGCTCGACTCTGGCAACCCACAGCGACCGCGAGCAGCTGTTCCTGCAGGCGGGCCGCACCATCGTCGAGCTGTGCAAGCGCTACTACGGCGAGAACGACGAGTCGGTCCTGCCGCGCAGCATCGCCAACTTCAAGGCGTTCGAAAACGCCATGATGCTGGACATCGCCATGGGCGGGTCGACCAACACCATCCTGCACCTGTTGGCTGCGGCCCAGGAAGCCGAGATCGAGTTCGACCTGCGCGACATCGATCGCCTGTCGCGCACGGTGCCGCAGCTGTGCAAGGTGGCGCCGAACATCCAGAAGTACCACATGGAAGACGTGCACCGCGCTGGTGGCATCTTCAGCATCCTCGGCTCGCTGGCCCGTGGCGGCCTGCTGCACACCGACCTGCCGACCGTGCACAGCCGCAGCATGGCCGAAGCCATCGCCAAGTGGGACATCACCCAGACCACCGACGAAGCGGTGCATCACTTCTTCAAGGCGGGCCCAGCGGGCATCCCGACGCAAACTGCGTTCAGCCAGTCGACGCGCTGGGACACCCTGGACGACGACCGCGAGAACGGCTGCATTCGCAGCTTCGAGCACGCCTACTCCCAAGAAGGCGGCCTGGCTGTGCTCTACGGCAACATCGCGATGGATGGCTGCGTGGTGAAAACCGCCGGCGTGGATGAGTCGATCCATGTGTTCGAAGGCAATGCCAAGATCTTCGAAAGCCAGGACAGCGCAGTGCGGGGCATCCTTGCCGACGAAGTGCAGGCCGGTGACATCGTGATCATCCGCTACGAAGGCCCAAAAGGCGGTCCGGGGATGCAGGAAATGCTGTACCCGACGTCCTATCTGAAGTCCAAGGGCCTGGGCAAAGCCTGCGCATTGCTGACAGACGGTCGTTTCTCGGGCGGTACGTCGGGCCTGTCCATTGGCCACGCTTCACCTGAGGCGGCAGCCGGTGGCGCGATTGGCCTGGTGCAGGATGGCGACAAGGTATTGATCGACATCCCCAATCGCTCGATCAACCTGCTGGTGGACGATGCCGAACTGGCAGCCCGTCGCGCCGAGCAGGACAAGAAGGGCTGGAAGCCGGTCGAGGTGCGTCCACGCAAGGTGACCACCGCGCTCAAGGCCTATGCACTGTTGGCCACCAGCGCCGACAAAGGTGCCGTACGTAACAAGGCGATGCTCGACGGGCTGTAAGCACACTGTCGTTTCTGGGTTCTGAGTGGGTCTTCACAGCGTCAGCGTAAAAAACCACTCAGGGCCTTGGACACACGCCAAGGGTTTATTCCACAAACGCCTAAGCATCTTCCATTCCGGTATTAATAGCCTTTCGATTCAAGGTGTTAGCATCCGCGATTGACCAGCGCCCGGAGAGGCGCAGTCGTTCATTCTGGAGCTGACATGAATCTGCCTCTGCTGTTGAACCTGCTGATCTTCGCAGCGCTGCTGCTGGGTCTGGCACAAACCCGTCGTACCGATTGGAGCCTGGCGAAGAAGGTCCTGCTGGGCTTGGGCCTGGGCGTGCTGTTCGGTATTGGCCTGCACACCGTCTACGGCGCCGGGCACCCTGTGCTCAAGAGCACCATCGGCTGGCTGGAGCTGGTCGGCAACGGCTATGTGCAATTGCTGCAGATGATCGTCATGCCGTTGATCTTCGCGTCGATCCTCAGCGCCGTGGCCCGTCTGCACAACGCCTCCTCGCTGGGCAAGATCAGCTTCCTGACCATCGGCACGCTGCTGTTCACCACCGCCATCGCGGCGCTGATCGGTATCGGCCTGACCAACTTGTTTGGCCTGACCGCCGAGGGCTTGGTGGCCGGCACTCAAGAGGCCGCGCGTCTGGCGACGATCCAGAGTGACTACGCCGGCAAGGTCGCCGACCTCAACGTGCCGCAACTGCTGCTGTCGTTCATTCCGCAGAATCCCTTCGCCGACCTGGCGCGAGCCAAGCCTACCTCGATCATCAGCGTGGTGATCTTCGCTGCGTTTCTGGGGATGGCGGCGTTGCAACTGCTCAAGGACGATACGGACAAGGGCACAAAAGTGCTCGCCGCGATCGACGTGCTGCAAGCTTGGGTGATGCGCCTGGTACGTCTGGTGATGAAGCTGACGCCTTACGGCGTGTTGGCGCTGATGGCCAAGGTGGTCGCCAGTTCCAACGTGCAGGACATCGTCAAGCTGGGCAGCTTCGTGGTGGTGTCGTACATCGGCCTGGCGCTGATGTTCGCGGTGCACGGGCTGCTGCTGAGCATGGCTGGGGTCAACCCGCTGCGCTTCTTCCGCAAGGTCTGGCCGGTGCTGACTTTCGCCTTCACCAGCCGCTCCAGCGCGGCGACCATTCCACTGAGCATCGAAGCGCAAACCCGCCGCCTGGGCGTGCCGCAGGCAATCGCCAGCTTCGCGGCATCCTTCGGCGCGACGATCGGCCAGAACGGCTGCGCCGGTCTCTATCCAGCCATGCTGGCGGTGATGGTCGCGCCCACGGTAGGCATCAATCCACTGGATCCGCTGTGGATCGCCACGTTGGTGGGCATCGTCACCCTGAGTTCGGCCGGTGTGGCCGGGGTCGGCGGCGGCGCGACGTTCGCTGCGTTGATCGTGCTGCCGGCCATGGGCTTGCCGGTCACGCTGGTGGCGCTGTTGATTTCCGTCGAACCGTTGATCGACATGGGCCGCACGGCTCTGAACGTCAGCGGTTCGATGGCGGCGGGCACTATCACCAGCCAGGTGATGGGTCAGACCGACAAGGCGCTGCTGGCGGCCGATGAGCACAAGGAACTGGCCTCGGCCTAACCGCTGTTGCCTGTTCGCGGGTGTCTTCTCGTAAAGGCAGCGCGAACAGGCAAGCCGATTACCTGCGCTCCCACACTTCGAACGCGTAGGCTGGTTTGTCGTCGACCGCTTCGTTCGCCACGCTCGACACTTGCTGCCACTGGTTCTCGTCGAACTCGGGAAACCAGGCGTCCCCGTCCGGTTGCAAGGCGACTCGTGTCAGGTACAGGCGGTCCGCCTGAGCGAGGCCCAGCTCGTACAGCTGAGCACCACCGATGAGCATTACCTCGTCCGCGCCCTGCTCGTGAGCCCAGGCTTCGGCCCGCTCGATGGCTGCGTCCAGCGAAGCGAACACTTCTGCACCCGGCAAGTCGAGATCCGGCTGGCGGCTGACCACCAGGTTGAGGCGGCCGGGAAGTGGTCGGCCCAGCGAATCCCAGGTCTTGCGACCCATGATGATCGGCTTGCCCAGGGTGGTCGCCTTGAAATACTTGAAATCACCCGGCAGGTGCCAGGGCATGCTGTTGTCGATGCCGATCACGCGGTTCTCGGCGAGCGCCGCGATCAGGCTTAAAGGGAGAGATGTCTTCATGGCCGGCAGAATAGCAGAGCCTCCTTGGGTTATGCTCATGGCGAATCCGCCGCCTGGAAAAACGCGTGAGCGCACCCACACCCCTGCACACACTCTGGCTCAGTGAAGCCATCCGCCTGCGCGAAGAACAGGCAGGCCCCCTGGAAGATCTGGAAGCCAACCGTCGAGCGCGGCAACACGGTGGCGACCTGGCCGCACGCATCGAACATCGCGCCTTGATACTGGCCGACCGCGATGGCCAGCGCGAGGCCCTGCGCCACTGGTTGCAGGGCGCACGGCTGGCGATACTGCTGCTGGCTGTGCTAGCCGTGTTCAGCGGCGCAGGTTTGGCTTTTGCGGCGCTGGGCGATGGCCAGCAGCCGGTCAACGTGTTCTGGGCGCTGGGCAGCCTGCTGGGACTCAATATCATTCTGCTGCTGAGCTGGTTACTGGGGCTGGTCGCCGCCGGTGGCCACGGCGCGGTGTTGGGGCGTCTGTGGTTGTGGCTCAGCGAGAAACTGGCGCGTGATGCGCAAGCCGTTCATCTCGCACCGGCGCTGGTGCTATTGCTGCAACGTCGGCGCCTCAACCGCTGGGCCCTGGGCACGCTGGTGCATGGCTTGTGGCTGCTGGCCCTGCTCAGTGCGCTGGCCGTGCTGCTGTTGCTGCTAGCCACCCGTCGCTACGGCTTCGTCTGGGAGACCACCATTCTTGGCGCGGACACCTTCATCAGCCTGACCCAGACCCTGGGTGCCCTGCCTGCGCTGCTGGGTTTCAGCGTGCCGGACATCGACATGATCCGCGCCAGTGGCGATCAGGCGACCAACGTCGAAGGGGCACGCCAGGCCTGGGCCGGTTGGCTGGTGGGCGTGCTGCTGGTCTACGGGATCGGCCCGCGCCTGCTGCTCGCCGCGTTCTGCCAGTGGCGCTGGCGCCTGGGCCGAGCGCGCCTGACATTGGACACCACCCTGCCCGGCTACAGCCAACTGCGCGAACGGCTGATGCCCAGCAGTGAGCGCTTGGGCGTGCGCGACGAGGCGCCCGACGCCCTGCCGCAGGTGACGACGGCGCCAGCCAGCGAGCCGAGCGATGGCGCGGTGCTGGTAGGTCTGGAGCTGGACGGCCAACACCCGTGGCCGCCCACCCTGGCCAGCGGCATTCAGGACGCTGGCGTGCTCGACAGCCGCGAGTCGCGTCAGCGGCTGCTGGAACAGATGACCCGCTTCCCTCCTGCACGGCTGGTGATTGCCTGCGACCCGCGGCGCTCGCCCGATCGTGGCAGCCTCGGCCTGATCGCCGAGCTGGCCCGTTGCGCCACGGTCACCCGCGTGTGGCTGTTGCCCGCACCGCCCGGCCAGGTGCTCGACCCACAACGACTCGGCGATTGGCGAACCAGCTTGGCTGCACTGGGCCTGGCCATTGATGAATCGACACCGCTGTACTGGCTGGAGACCGGCGATGAGTAAGCCCCTGACGCTGGCCGTGGTCGGTCACACCAATGTCGGCAAGACCTCCCTGCTGCGCACGCTGACCCGCGACGTAGGCTTCGGCGAAGTGTCGCACCGGCCCAGCACCACGCGTCATGTGGAAGGCGCACGCCTTTCGGTCGATGGCGACGCCCTGCTGGAGCTCTACGACACCCCCGGCCTGGAAGATGCCATCGCCTTGCTGGATTTCCTCGAACGCCTGGACCGCCCCGGCGAGCGGCTCGACGGTCCGGCGCGGGTCGAGCGGTTTCTGCAGGGCAGCGAGGCACGCCAACGTTTCGAGCAGGAGGCCAAGGTGCTGCGCCAGTTGTTGGCCAGCGATGCCGGCCTGTATGTGATCGACGCGCGCGAGCCGGTGCTGGCCAAGTACCGAGATGAACTGGAAGTGCTGGCCAGCTGCGGGAAACCATTGCTGCCGGTGCTCAACTTCGTCAGCAGCAGCCAGCAACGCGAGGGGGATTGGCGTGAGGCGCTGGCCCGCCTCGGTCTGCACGCCTTGGTTCGCTTCGACAGTGTGGCGCCGCCCGAGGATGGCGAGCGACGGCTGTATGAAAGCCTGGCGTTGCTGCTTGAACATTCACGCCCAGCATTGCAACGACTGATCGAGGATCAACAAGCGCAACGGCTGGCGCGCCAGGGCAGCGCGCGGCGGTTGATCGCCGAACTGTTGATCGACTGCGCGGCCTGTCGCCGCAGTGTAACCAGCGAAGCGGCCGCAGGCGCCATCGAAGAGCTTCGTCAGGCGGTACGCAAACGTGAGCAGCGCTGCGTGGAAGCCTTGCTCAAGCTGTATGCCTTCCGCAGCCAGGATGCGTCGGCCGGTGACTTGCCACTGTCGGATGGGCGCTGGGGCGACGACCTGTTCAATCCCGATACCCTCAAGCAATTGGGCGTGAAGGTCGGCGGCGGCATTGCGGCCGGCGCTGCGGCGGGCGCTGGAGTCGATCTGCTGGTGGGCGGCTTGACCCTGGGCATGGCGGCCATCGCCGGCGCCATTGCCGGCGGCGCCCTGCAGACCGCCCGTGGCTATGGCGCGCGCCTGTTGGGCAAGTTCAAGGGCGAGCGCGAGTTGACCGTGGACGACAACGTGCTGCGACTGCTGGCCTTGCGTCAGCAGCAACTGGTAAAAGCGCTCGATGCCCGTGGCCATGCCGCCATGGGCACCATCGAAGTGGCGGCGCCACAGGAACAGGCCTGGCGCGAAGGCAAGCTGCCCGAAGCCCTGAACAAGGCCCGAGCCTACCCGCAATGGTCCTCGCTCAACGGCCATAAACACCTGGCCCAGCGCGAGCGCGAAGAACAGATCGAGGCCTTGGCCCAGCAGCTCTGACGCCACAGTTACTTGCGCAGCAACCGCAGCCCGTTGAACACCACCAGCAGGCTCACACCCATGTCGGCAAACACCGCCATCCACAGCGTCGCCATACCGGCCACGGTCATCAGGAGGAACACTGCCTTGATCGCCAGGGCCAGCACGATGTTCTGCAACAGCACCGAGCGAGTCTGCCTCGACAGGCGAATGAATGCGGGAATCTTGCGTAGATCATCGTCCATCAAAGCAACATCGGCGGTTTCGATAGCGGTGTCGGTCCCCGCCGCCGCCATGGCGAAGCCAATTTCCGCCCGTGCCAGTGCTGGCGCGTCATTGATCCCGTCGCCCACCATGCCGACCCGGTGACCTTGAGCATACAGCTGCTCTACAGCCTTGAGCTTATCGGCAGGCAACAGATCGCCAATGGCCTGATCGATGCCCACTTGAGCAGCGATTGCCTTGGCGGTATGCGGGTTGTCCCCGGTGAGCATCACCGTCTTGATGCCCAGCGCATGCAACTGGGCAATGGCCTCGCGGCTGGTCTGCTTCACCGTATCGGCTACCGCGAACAACGCTACCGGCCCCTGCGGGCCCAACAACACCACGACCGATTTACCTTCACGCTCCAGCTGATCGAGTTGCGCTTCCAGCGCCGGGGAGCACTGTCCCAGCTCTTCCACCAGCCGATGGTTGCCCAGGTGATAGGTCTGCCCTTCCACCTGGCCCTTGATGCCTCGCCCAAGCAGGGCCTCGAAGTTGTCCAAGGTCAGGGCCGCCCCATTGGCGTCAGCAGCAATGGCTCGCGACACAGGATGGTCCGAACGCGCCGCCAACGCCTGGGCAATCGCCTGCGCCCGGCCTTCGAAAGCAGGATCGAGCAGCGCATAGTCGGTCTGCACCGGCTTGCCATGGGTCAGCGTGCCGGTCTTGTCCAGCGCCAGATAATCCAGCTTGTGGCCACCTTCCAGGTACACGCCGCCCTTGACCAGAATGCCTTTGCGCGCAGCAGCGGCCAGCGCGCTGACGATCGTGACGGGCGTGGAGATCACCAGCGCACACGGACAGGCAACCACCAGCAGCACCAGCGCGCGGTAGATCCAGTCGAACCACGCGCCCAACCCCACCAGCGGCGGCACCACCGCGATCAGTAGGGCCAAGGCAAACACCACGGGCGTATAGATCCGAGAAAAGTTATCCACAAAGCGCTGCGTAGGCGCACGCGCACCTTGAGCCTGCTCGACCGCATGGATGATGCGCGCCAGTGTCGATTGGCCGGCGGCGGCCGTGACCCGGTATTCCAGCGAGCCGGCCTGATTGATGGTCCCGGCGAACACCTTGTCGCCCACATCCTTCTCGACCGGCAGGCTTTCCCCGGTGATGGGCGCCTGATCAATGCTGGATTGACCGGAAATCACTTCGCCATCCAGACCGACGCGTTCCCCCGGACGCACCCGCACGATGGCCTGCAGTGCGACGGTCTTGACGTCCTGTTCCAACCATTGGCCATCGGCCTGGCGCACGGTGGCCGTGTCCGGCGTGAGGCGCATCAGACCGCCAATCGCATTACGGGCCCGATCCAGGGATTTGGCCTCGATCAACTCGGCCACGGTGAACAGGAACATCACCATCGCCGCTTCCGGCCATTGGCCGATCAGCACCGCGCCGGTCACGGCAATGCTCATCAAGGCATTGATGTTGAGGTTGCCGTTTTTCAGAGCGATCCAGCCCTTGCTGTACGTAGTCAGGCCACAACTGGCGATCGACACAAGGGCCAGCAGTGCCACGACCCAGGTCGGCGCCGCCTGGGTGAAGTGGACCACTTCGGCCGCCACTGCCGTCACGCCCGAGAGCGCCAACGGCCACCACGGCTTGCGTGGTGTTGGCAGGTCGTTGCTGGCAGGTTCGTCGCCGGTGATAGGTTCGGCGTGCATGCCCAGTGACTTGATGGCGCTCTCGATTGCCTGGGTATCGGGCAGCGAATGGCGTACGCCGAGCACCCGATTGATCAGGTTGAAATCCAGCTGTTGCACGCCGGCCAGCTTGGCCAGTTTGTTCTGGATCAGCGTCTGCTCGGTCGGACAATCCATCGCCTCGATGCGGAACTCGCTCAACCGGGCATCCTGGCTATCGCCGGGCGCCAGCTGGACGGTCGACGGTTTGGCCGCCTTGCCAGAACAGCAGTGGCCCGACGCCGCAGGGCTGGGCTCGTGCTCGTGCTCGTGCTGGTGCTGGTGCTTGTGCTCGTGCTCGTGCTCGTGCTCGTGCTCGTGCTCGTGCTCGTGCTTATGATCGTGGACATGGCCGGAAGTGGGGTGGCTCATTGGTCGCAATTCCCTGAAGTGCAGGTTGCCAAGTGAACACCCTGTAGCCACTATAGGGTCAAGCATCTTCCAGGGGTTATGAGCATGAAAATCGGCGAACTGGCGAAAATCACCGACTGCCAGGTCGAAACCATCCGCTATTACGAACGTGAAAGCCTGTTGCCGCCCCCTGCTCGCAGCGACGGCAACTATCGCCTCTACACCCAGGCTCACGTCGAACGGCTGACGTTCATCCGCAACTGTCGCATCCTGGACATGACCCTCGACGAGATCCGCAACCTGTTGACCCTGCGCGACAGCCCCCAGGACCAGTGCCAGAGCGTCAACGACCTGATCGATGAACACATCCATCACGTCAAGGCGCGGATAGACGGCCTGGTGGCGTTGCAGGAGCAGCTCGTTGCCCTGCGCCAAAAATGCCATGGCGGTACCGCCGAAGAGCACTGCGCGATTCTCCAGCGCCTGGAAATCAGCGGCGCCGTCACCGTCCCCGATGCTGAGCACTCACATGTAGGCCGCAGTCACGGGCATTGAAAAACACGTGGCGGTTCAGCAGATACACCCTGGCATTCGAATCGCCCAAGAGATATGAATAATATATGGCTCATTCCATTTGACATGAACCATATCAGGCTCATACTCAGCCTATGTTAACCACACTTCTGCAACAGATCCGCAACCGCCGCCAACAACTGGGTCTTCAGATCCAGGACATGCCCCTGCGCACTGGCCTCAGCCGCCAGCAATACGGAAAGATCGAAAAGGACGGCAACCCGCGCCTCAACACCCTGGACCTGATTGCCGAAGGTCTGGATGCAAGCATGGTCCTGGTGCCCAAGGACCAACTCAAACTGATCGAAAAGATCCTCGCAGGCGCGCCGGTGTATTTCGAGGATGATCGACCTGTGGATAACTATCCGGAAAATCCTTGGGATGATCTGCCATGAGTGTCGAAACCGTAGCGGCCTTGAAGCTGACGCTTCATTCGCAACTGGTCGGTTACGTTACCGGCCATTCGAATGGCAAGAATGTACTCACCTTGGCGCCGGATTACATCGCTGATCCACACCGACGCACGCTGACTTTGTCTCACCTCAATCCGGACGTATTCAGACGTCAACTGGCAGACAAGCACCCTTACGTCACCCATCACCGGCTTCACCCCGTGTTGAGCAATCTACTTCCGGAAGGCGCGCTGCGTAGCCTGGTTGCACAAGCCATGAAAGTGCACCCAGACAGCGAATTTCCGTTGTTGAGCTGGCTCGGTCTGGACTTGCCGGGTGCATTGATCGCAACCCCGGTATCCGCCGACCATATCCCAGCCTATGCACTGGGCAACCACGGCAAGATCACTCCAGTATCCATCGACACACCCGACCATCGCTCGCATTTCTCGCTGGCCGGCGTACAGATGAAATTCTCCATGCACGACCGGGATGGTCGTTACATAACCGCCGATCCTACGGCGCCGGGAGACTGGATCATCAAGACGCCTTCCACCGTTCATCCATTCGTGCCGCTCAACGAATACACCTGCATGCAACTGGCGCAACTGGCAGGCGTCGACATTCCCGAAATACGCCTGGTCGGCATGGACATGATCGACAGCCTGCCCGCAATCAACCTACCCGACGAGCAGTGGGCCTACGGCATTCGTCGTTATGATCGGCTTGCTGGAGGCCAGCGCGTTCACTCAGAAGACTTTGCGCAGGTGCTTTACGCCTACGCACACGATAAATACCGCAGCGGCCGTTATGAACAGATCGCCAAATTGCTCTACACCCAGACCCGCCATGGCCAACGGGATGTCACGCAAATGGCTGTGCGTTTGCTGGTCAATGTGCTGCTGGCAAACGGCGACGCGCATCTGAAGAACTGGAGCCTGATCTATCCGGACACTTTCAACGCAGAGCTGTCTCCGGCTTACGACATCGTCGCGACCAAGGTATTTATTCCCGGCGAGAGCCAGTACGCGTTGAATATGGCCAATACGAAAGCCTGGTATGACGTCTCATTTGAACACTTCAAACGATGGGCCGAGACCTCTGGAATACCCTGGCGACCCGTGCTCGCTCATCTACGACAAACGCTGGACGCGGCACGCACGCTTTGGCCTGAAGCACTTGCCGCCAGCGTCATGAAGCCGGACCAGCAAGCGATCCTAAGCCAGCATTGGAAACAGTTGCATGCGGATTTTCGGATCTCTTAACTGAATCAGCGAGCAAGGTTTTGAAACAATGCTGGTTTCGCTATTGCAAAGTCTGCCTATAGGTTCGTTGCACACTTCCAACAAAAAGAACCTGTCATGAATCGCACCGCAACCCCCTTTCAAATATCAGATCTGCGCACTGAACCTGGTTATCTTGCCGTCGTGGGCGAGCGCTTGTGGCAAGCCTGGTGGAAAGAAGACGGCTACGCCTTGGAAGACGTGCTGACGCTTCTGGAAAACAGCCTGCGTTCCGACCCTATTCCCACCACTTTGGTCGCTCATGCAGGTGAGCGTTTCATGGGCACGGTATCGCTGATCGCTTCAGACATGGATGAACGAGTGCAGTATTCGCCCTGGCTGGCGGCGCTATGGGTAGAAGCCGAGAGCCGCAACCAAGGCGTCGGGGCGGCATTGCTGGCGGCCGGAATGCAGCGCTCAAAAGCGGAGGGTGTCGAGCGGATCTATCTATGTGCGGTCGAGGAAAAGTCGGCGTACTACCGCCGGCTTGGCTGGGAGCAGATCGAGACTGACGTTGGGGGGATGAATATCTTCACAAGGGCATCAACGTAGTCCAACGGAAACGCCTGCGCGCGATGCATTGGGTAAGCCGCAATGAATGTTTCGCGTATTCGTGGGAGCGGTCCGTGGCCGCGAAAAGGTCACCGCGGTACGTCAGAGAGACCGCAGTGAGGCATTCGCGGCCGATGACCGCTCCCACGGTGCAGCAGCGATCACACCGCCATTGGCGCAGTCAGTGGCGCGTGGTGTTCGTACCCTTCCAGCGAAAAATCACTCGGTTCGATCAGCTCCAGCCACTCCGGTTGGTACACACCAGTCTTGGCGAACTCGGGCACGCGGTCGGAGATCACCAGCTTAGGGGCCGGTAGTGGCTCGCGTTTCATTTGTTCGTTGAGCATGTCCAAGTGGTTCTCGTACACATGGGCGTCGCCGATGAAGTAGGTGAACCAGCGCGGCGTGTAGCCGGTCAGGCGCCCAACCAGCGACAGCAGCGCGGCGCCTTCGGTGAGGTTGAATGGCGTGCCCAGGCCCAGGTCGTTGGAGCGGATGTACAGCGTCAGCGAAATCTCGCGGGTTTCCGGATTGGGGTGGAACTGGTACAGCAGATGGCAAGGCGGCAGCGCCATTTCATCGAGCTGGGCGCAGTTCCAGCCGTGGAACAAGATCCTACGGCTGCCTGGGTCCTTAATGATGGTGTCGACGCACTGGCGAATCTGGTCGATGGCCTTGTACAGCACCACGAAGCTCTCGCCGTTTTCCTCGGCCTGGGCAATCTGCTGATAGCCTTGGCTGACGGCCAGTTCGATCGCCGCGGGGTTGCTCAGGGCGATGCGTTTGTAGGCTGGCCACTGGCGCCACTGCACGCCATAGATCTCGCCCAGGTCGTCTTCACCCTGGCGAAATGGGTTGGCCAGCCATTGGGCGTTCTCGTTGGCGTTCTGGTCCCAGACCTTGCAGCCCAGGGCGCGGAATTCAGCGGCATTGTTGACGCCGCGTAGGAAGCCGACCATCTCGCCGATGGCCGACTTGAAAGCTAGGCGCCGGGTGGTGATCGCCGGGAAGCCTTCCTGCAGGTCGAACCGCAGCATGGCGCCCGGAAAGCTGATGGTGCGCACGCCCGTGCGGTTGCTTTGCAAGGTGCCGTTCTTGATGACGTGGGCGACCAGTTCCAGATATTGCTTCATGACTTACCTGCATCGTTCAGGGCGCGACCGTGGCCACGCCCAGGCAAAAAGAATCAAACGGCCGGGCGCGAAGCCGTCGGCACGCGGTGGTAGGCCCACCAGATCAAGCCCAAGCCGCCGAGAATCATCGGCAGACACAGCACCTGACCCATGGTCAGCCAGCCCCACGCCAGGTAGCCCAGCTGTGCATCGGGCACGCGGACGAATTCGACGATGAAGCGGAAGATGCCGTAGAACAGGGCGAACATGCCCGATACGGCCATGGTTGGGCGCGGTTTGCGCGAGAACAGCCAGAGAATGACGAACAGCGCGACGCCTTCCAACGCAAACTGGTAGAGCTGCGAAGGGTGACGGGGCAGCTGCGCCGGATCGCTGAACGCCGGGAAGACCATGGCCCAGGGCACGTCGGTGGCCTTGCCCCACAGCTCAGCGTTGATGAAGTTGCCGATGCGGCCGGCACCCAGTCCAATCGGCACCAGCGGGGCGATGAAGTCCATCAGCTGGAAAAACGACTTGTCGTTCTTCTTGCCGAACCACCACGCGGCCAGCATCACGCCCAACAGTCCACCATGGAACGACATGCCGCCTTTCCACACCTCGAATATCAAGGTCGGGTTGGCGATGTATTGCTCCAGATCGTAGAACAGTACGTAGCCGAGGCGGCCACCGAGGATCACCCCCATTGCGCACCAGAACACCAGGTCCGAGAGCTTTTCCTTGGTCCAGGTTGGGTCGAAGCCGTTGAGCCGGCGTGAGGCCAGCAACCAGGCGCCACCAATGCCCACCAGGTACATCAGGCCGTACCAGTGGATTTTCAGCGGTCCAATGGCCAGAGCCACCGGGTCGATCTGCGGGTAAGGCAGCATTGCAATTCCTCAGCTAAGCAAAAAACTCATGCCGACGCCCAATGGCAGCGCGGCGAACAGGTGTTTGAGCACCTTGAACGATAATCTAAGCGTCCGGTGCGCAGCGTATCTGGCGAAACCAGGCGGTGATGGCGATGCACGCCAAGGCGAGCGCATGAACGAATTCGAAACTATACGCCTGGCCAGGGCACCCGTGCAGGCACCGAGCGGCAGGTACATCGCAATTTCACGATTGCGCCCGCAAACAGTCCGGCATGGTACCGGAACCCATGCCTGGCGCTCCACCTCGGGGCGATGGATAGGACAACGGTGGACCGGTAGAGTGAAGCCAAACTACAAGGATCTTCCCGTATGTGCCTGATCGTTTTCACCTGGCAGCCCGGCCATGCCCAACCGCTGGTACTGGCAGGCAACCGTGACGAATTCCACGCCCGGCCCACTGCGCCGTTGTCCAAGTGGCAGGACCATCCCGGCGTGTATGCGGGGCGGGACCTGGAAGCAGGGGGCAGCTGGCTGGGCATCGGGCCGAACGGACGCATCGCCGCGCTGACCAATATCCGTCGACCCGGGCAGCCACCGGCCCGGCGCTCCCGAGGTGATCTGGTGGCGGGTTTTCTGACCGGTGAACAGTCGATCGAGGCTTACCTGCAGGCCGTCACGGATCGCCTGGACCAATACGCCGGATTCAATCTGCTGCTCGGTGATGGTCAGCGCCTGTGCTACCTGCACTCCGCTGCAGGCACGCCGCAGTATCTGGAGGCGGGCACCTACGGCCTGTCCAATGCCAGCCTCGACACGCCGTGGCCCAAGCTGGTGAAAGCCCGCCACGGACTGGAGACATTGGGTAGCCAGCCGCAAGCACTGCTGGACATGCTGACCGACGCCGATCAGGCACCGGAACACGCGTTACCCGACACCGGCGTAGGCCTGGCCACCGAGCGGCTGCTGTCGAGCGTGTTCATCACCGGCGCCAGTTACGGAACGCGGGCCAGCACGGTGGTTATCGTTGACGCCGATGGTCATCGGGAAATGATCGAGCGCAGCTTTGGCCCGTTGGGCAGCACGCTGGGTGAGGTTCATCTACAGGGAGTCTAACGAGCGCTAAACCGAGCGTCCGATACGCTTGCCTTGGCGCTTGCCAATATCGCGGGCCTGCCCGTCGCGCTGCTTGCCGGTGCGCGCATCACTGATCAGGCCAGGAATGAGCGCCCCTTCAGGCAGATTCTTCCAGAAGCGAGTGGGCAAGTGACCTTGCATGACCTTCGGGTTCAAGCGCGCCGGGTTGAAGATGTGGCTGTAATAGGTCAGCCACAGCTCGCCCTGCGGGTCGTGGGCTTGCTGCGCCAGTTGCTGCCACTCCAATGGGCACTGCCGTTCGTGGATCAACTCAGTGCCGTCGTAATAGACACCGTCCTGTGGCGTTGCGATCAGCCAGCGGCTGCGCCCCATGCGCCCGATGAAGTGCTCGCTGGCCAAGGCCAGGATGTCGTGCGCCGGTTCGTGCCAAGCCACGTATTCAGGACCCGGTGGGCCCTCGGCTGCCGCCGGCATCTCGACGAAGCGCAGGAAGGCATGCAGATGATGGCTCTCGCGGCGAACCTGCTTGATACGCCGGTGCAGCTCACTGCCCAGGCGATCACCGGCCAGCATGGCCGTGCGGTCGCCATGGCTGACGCGCCAGAGCACTTCGTACAACAGGCTCCAGCGTTGCTCGCCACGGTACTGGGCGGCGCTTTCCAGTAGTTCGATGAGGGCTACGGGAATTCTTGCCTGAAAAGGGCCGATTTCCGCTGGATAGTGCTCGTCCGTGGCGAACAGGTCCGGCACGGTGTTCCAACCTACGTGACTCGGGTCGATCTGATGGCTGAGCAGCCAACGCGCCTGTTGCCGCCAAGTGGCGAACAGGTCGTCGCAGTCCAGGCATATCATCCCCAGAGCCCCAATTGCTGGGGCTGCGGGCGATCACGCAACTGGTCGCGCAGCAACAGCGTCGAGACTTCCGCCTGCTGCGGGTGGTAGTCGCTGGTGATGAAGAACGGCTTGGCCTTGGCCAGCACGCAACGCAGGCGGGTCAGGTCTTCATAGCGAATCCGTCGTTGCCGGCGCAGCTCCACCAGACGCTTGGTAGTGCGCAAGCCGATCCCCGGAATGCGCGCGATCAAAGCGGGCTCCGCACGGTTGAGGTCCAAGGGGAAAATGCTTCGGTTTTCCAGCGCCCAAGCCAACTTGGGGTCGATATCCAACGCCAGGTCGCCAGGCCCGGAGAGCAACTCATCCGCCTTGTAGCCATAGCTGCGCAGCAGGAAGTCGGCCTGATACAGACGATGCTCGCGCATCAAGGGCGGTGCTGCCAGCGGCACGCTCTTGGGGCTGTTGGGGATGGGGCTGAACGCCGAGTAATAGACCCGCTTCAGGCCGTAGTTGCCGTACAGGGATTCGGCGCTGTGCAGGATGGTGCTGTCATCGGTCTGGTCGGCACCGACGATCATCTGCGTGCTTTGCCCAGCCGGCGTGAAACGCGGTGCGCGCGGTTCGTTGAGTACGGTCTGCTGGCCCGTGTAGATGGTGCTCATGGCCTTCTTGATCGATTTCACATCTTTTTCCGGCGCCAGGGTCTGCAGGCTGGCGTCGGTGGGCAGCTCGATATTCACGCTCAGGCGATCGGCGTAGCGACCAGCCTCTTCGATCAGCGCCGGGTCGGCTTCGGGAATGGTCTTGAGGTGGATATACCCACGGAACTGATGCTCCTCGCGCAGCAGACGCGCGACGCGAATCAGCTGTTCCATGGTGTAGTCGGCCGAGCGAATGATGCCGGAGCTCAGGAACAGGCCACTGATGCAGTTGCGGCGGTAAAAATCCACGGTCAGGCGCACAACTTCCTCAGGCGTGAAACGCGCCCGTGGCACGTCGCTGGAGCGACGGTTGACGCAGTACTGGCAGTCGAACAGGCAGAAATTGGTCAACAGAATCTTGAGCAGCGATACACAGCGGCCATCGGGCGTGTAGCTGTGGCAGATGCCCATGCCGTTGGTCGAACCCAGCCCACCCTTGCCTTCGGAGCTGCGCTTGGGCGCACCGCTGCTGGCGCACGACGCATCGTACTTGGCGGCGTCGGCGAGGATGCTGAGCTTATCGATCAATTGCATGAAATTTCCCGATACTGTTTTTATGTACAGTACAGAAATACCGACGTTTCATCAACGCCGCCGGTCGGCCAGAAGCCAGGCCACACGCGGCCTGGAACGGGACGAGCGCTACATAGGCCGGGTTCAGTCGATGGTTTCGAACTGATCCTTGATGTAGCGGATTTCGGTGCGGCCATGGGGCGCCGGCAGACCGTCTTCGCCCAGGTTGACGAACACCAGCTTGTCGACGGTGAGGATGCTCTTGCGCGTGATCTTGTTGCGCACCTCGCATGTCAGGGTGATAGAGGTCCGGCCGAATTCGGTCGCGGTGATGCCCAGCTCGATGATGTCGCCCTGGCGCGAGGCGCTGACGAAATTGATCTCGGAAATGTACTTGGTCACTACCCGCTGGTTGCCCAACTGCACGATGGCGTAGATGGCCGCCTCTTCGTCGATCCAGCGCAACAGGCTGCCCCCGAACAACGTGCCGTTGGGGTTGAGGTCTTCAGGTTTTACCCATTTGCGCGTATGAAAATTCATGCTGGCTCCTCTGCTCTTCACCTAAGTGTGTCGAATCATGGCAGACCACAGCGCCCGCCTCCATTGAGCTTTGCCTATGAATACCATTATCCATCCGACGGTAATCGTCAGAAATACTTTGGAAGCTGGCCACACCTCTATATAATCGCCAGCGATTCACTCAACGGCCCTCTTCATTTCCCGGCCGTTCCCGCCACCCGTCCGAGGGGCGCTGCAGCAGGCTCGACCTGTCAGGCTCGGATGGGGCGTTGTCCTTACAGGTCTTGCCTGGGGACGCCAAACGCACACAACGGCGCCCATTCGAACCTACGAATGGAGGCTCTTAATGAGCGCTGTACTTACGCCTGCTGGTTTTTCCGATTTCAAAGTCGCCGACATCTCCCTGGCTGCCTGGGGCCGTCGCGAAACCATCATTGCCGAATCGGAAATGCCCGCGCTGATGGGCCTGCGCCGCAAATACGCCGGCCAGTTGCCGCTTCAGGGTGCCAAGATCCTGGGCTGCATCCACATGACCATCCAGACTGCCGTGCTGATCGAAACCCTGGTCGCCCTAGGTGCCGAAGTTCGCTGGTCCTCGTGCAACATCTTCTCCACCCAGGATCAGGCCGCCGCTGCCATTGCCGCCGCCGGTATCCCGGTGTTCGCCTGGAAAGGTGAAACCGAAGAAGAATACGAGTGGTGCATCGAGCAGACCATCCTTAAGGATGGCCAGCCATGGGATGCCAACATGATCCTGGACGACGGCGGCGACCTGACCGAAATCCTGCACAAGAAATACCCGGCCATGCTGGACAAGATCCACGGCGTGACCGAAGAAACCACCACCGGCGTGCACCGCCTGCTGGACATGCTGGCCAAGGGCGAGCTGAAGATCCCGGCCATCAACGTCAACGACTCGGTGACCAAGAGCAAGAACGACAACAAGTACGGCTGCCGTCACAGCCTCAACGACGCCATCAAGCGCGGCACCGACCACCTGTTGTCGGGCAAGCAGGCGCTGGTGATCGGCTACGGTGACGTGGGCAAGGGTTCGGCTCAATCGCTGCGTCAGGAAGGCATGATCGTCAAGATCTCCGAAGTCGACCCGATCTGCGCGATGCAGGCCTGCATGGACGGCTTCGAGCTGGTCTCGCCGTTCATCGACGGCATCAACGACGGCACCGAAGCAAGCATCGACAAGGCACTGCTGGGCAAGATCGACCTGATCGTCACCACCACCGGTAACGTCAACGTCTGCGATGCCAACATGCTCAAGGCGCTGAAGAAGCGTGCCGTGGTCTGCAACATCGGCCACTTCGACAACGAAATCGACACCGCTTTCATGCGCAAGAACTGGGCATGGGAAGAAGTGAAGCCACAGGTCCACAAGATCCACCGCACCGGTGCCGGCAGCTTCGATGCGCAGAACGACGACTACCTGATCCTGCTGGCCGAAGGCCGTCTGGTGAACCTGGGCAACGCCACCGGTCACCCGAGCCGCATCATGGACGGCTCGTTCGCCAACCAGGTGCTGGCGCAGATCTTCCTGTTCGAGCAGAAGTACGCCGACCTGGACGCCAATGGCAAGGCCGCCCGCCTGACCGTTGAAGTGCTGCCGAAGAAACTCGACGAAGAAGTGGCCCTGGAAATGGTCCGCGGCTTCGGCGGCGTGGTCACTCAACTGACCCAGCAGCAGGCCGACTACATCGGCGTGACCGTCGAAGGTCCGTTCAAGCCAGAAGCCTACCGTTACTAAGCGTTCAGGCTCTTGATACGGCGGGCCAGTCAACGCTGGCCCGCTCGATAGGTTTACCGAGAAACTGCCATGTCTCAAGATCGTCCCTTAAGCTTCGAGTTCTTCCCGACCAAGACCGATGCCGGGCATGAAAAGCTGATGGGCGTCGCCCGCCAGTTGGCTGCCTACAAACCCGATTTCTTTTCCTGCACCTACGGCGCCGGCGGCTCGACCCGTGACCGCACGTTGAACACCGTTCTGCAGCTGGAAAACGAAGTCAACGTTCCCGCCGCTCCGCACCTTTCGTGCGTGGGCGACAGCAAGCAAGACCTGCGTGGCCTGCTCGACCAGTACAAGGCGGCCGGCATCAAGCGCATCGTCGCGCTGCGTGGCGACCTGCCGTCGGGCATGGGCATGTCCAGCGGCGAGCTGCGCCATGCCAACGACCTGGTCGCGTTCATTCGCGCCGAAACCGGCGACCACTTCCACATCGAAGTGGCGGCCTACCCCGAGATGCACCCGCAGGCGCGCAATTTCGAAGACGACCTGGTCAACTTCGCCCGCAAGGCCAACGCTGGCGCGAGCAGTGCGATCACCCAGTATTTCTTCAACGCCGACAGCTATTTCTACTTCGTCGAGCGCGTGCAAAAGCTGGGCGTGAACATTCCGATCGTGCCCGGCATCATGCCTATCACCAACTACAGCAAGCTGGCGCGTTTTTCCGATGCCTGCGGCGCAGAGATCCCGCGCTGGGTGCGCAAGCAGCTGGAAGCCTATGGCGATGACGTGAAAAGCATCCAGGCGTTCGGCGAGGAAGTGATCACACAGATGTGTGAGCGTTTGTTGCAAGGCGGCGCACCCGGCCTGCATTTCTATACCCTCAACCAGGCAGAACCCAGCCTGGCCGTATGGAACAATCTGAAACTCAGCAGCTGAGTCTTTCAGGCGGCCCCAAGGCCCTGGCATTTTGCCGGGGCCTTTTTTTGTCGATCACCAGCAGTAGAATCAAGTCCATGCACACTCGAATCGATTCCTCACGCCCGCAGCTGGTCTACCTGGTATTCGGTGCCGACACCTACCATCGCGAAGCGGTCTTCAGCATCTGCAGCGCCTTGGCGCGCCTGCGGGAAACCCCCGATCACGGCCTCGACATCCAGGTATTCACCGATGACCCGACGCCCTATCGCGACCTGCCGGTGCGGGTGCGCAATTTCGATACGGCCACCCGCGAAGCCTGGATGCAGCCGCACGGCTATCATTTCCGCATCAAGCACATGGCGCTGCGCGAAGTGTTGCGCGAGTCCGAAGTGGCCCTGCTGATCGATACCGACACCTTTTTCCATCAATCGCCACTGGCACTGTTCGAGCGCATCACGCCGGGCAGCCTGCTGTGCAATTCGATTGGCATTCGCTACGGTGAATGCCCGGAGAGCGTGCTCTACTCCGCGCTGAGTGCGGAGCTGCTGGCACGCGGGCTGGCCGATGACCAGATGCCGCTGATCAATTCCGGTGTAATCGGGCTGCACGCCGATGATGCCGGCCTGCTGGAGCGCTCCATCGAACTGATGGACGATCTGTATCCGCGCGCCGAGGGTGCCTACATTCTCGAAGAGTTCTGCCTGGGCATCGCCGCCTACAAACGCTACTCGATCCGCGAGTGCCCCGACCTGATTCACCATTACTGGAGCCGCAAGCAACTGTTTCGCGCCAAGGTCATGGCCTGGCTGCGCAAGCATCAGGACGTACCGCTCGACCCCGTCGCGCTGGACGATACCCGCCAGGTTACCGCGCAACTGCCTCGTCCGCCCGCTGCGCAACGCCTGCTGTTCAAGGCCGTGACCCTGATGCTGCCCGGTCATCAGCGGCAATTCGTGCGCGAAGTGCTGTATGGCTGCTACCCCCATGCCAACGAGTTCGACCAGGCCTGTGCACCCGTGTGGTGGGAGAAGGCCCAAGACAACGTCGAGCGGCGCATGCGCACGCCGTTGCAGCCCCGGCAACTGGAGCAATGGCTGGGCCATCCGGGGGTTCGGTTACTGCTGGGCCGTCGTCGCACTTCCATCTATCAGCACCTGACGAGCCGGCAAAAGTTGTGAAAGCCCGGCGCAGACCTTTTCAAGCAGGGCAAGGCGTCGTAATCTCCGGCCCATGGTTGCCATCCTTCGCTCGTTGCCCTCTGCGCTACTCCTTTGCTGGTGCCTGCAGGCCCATGGCGAAACGCTGCGCATCGTCACCGATTCTTGGGCACCTTACGCCTACGAAGAGAACGGCAGCGCGCAGGGGATCGACTACGACATCACGGCGCTGATCTTCGAACGCCTGGGCATCCAGGTGCAGTGGCAGTTCCTGCCGTGGAAACGCTGCCTGGCCATGCTCGACCAGGGTCAGGCGGACGGCATCCTCGACATCTTCCAGACCAACGAACGCGATGCCAGCCTGTTCTACGCCAGGGAGCCACTGTCGCAAGTGCAATGGGTGTTCTACCAGGCCAACAGTCGTCCTCACCCAGTGCACAGCATGGCCGACCTCAAGGGGCTGACCGTGGGCATCACGGCGGGCTACGACTATGGCGACGAATTCGACCAGGCTCAGGGTGTCACCCGCGAGAGCGGGCCCAGCCAGGAAGCCAATTTCGGCAAACTGGCCAAGGCGCGCATCGATCTGTTGATCACCGACCGCCGCGTGGGCGAGTACACCGTCAAGCGTCTGGGCCTGGAACAGCGGGTCAGCCCCCTACCCTTGGAAATCGGCAGCAATCCGCAGTTTCTGGCAGTGCGCCGGGGCGCCGGGATGGATCTGCTGGTGCAACGCTTCGCCGCCGAACTGCGACGCTTCAAGCAGGAACCGGCCTATGAGCAGTTGCTGGCGCGCTATGCCGACGCACCAATGAGTGGTAAAACGATACCTTCCGCTGCGCCACCGATCCTCCAGCAACCGCCCGCTGGCACCGCTGGGCAGCGTGAAAGCAGCGCAATGTGATTGCTCTGTTATACTCGGCCCTTGTGCCAGGCTTACGTCCGGCCGCTCGGCCTTGCCAAGGCCTCCCGAAGCACCTGCCAGCTGGGCTCGCGCCCGCGCACCGCTTCGTGAAGCGCACTTTGCAACCCCAGCAGGACCGGACGCGACAGTGTCACCCCACACCCGTCGCGCCAGGCAAGATTATCCCTCGGGCATAAGCCCCTACTAGAACAGGATTACTCATGTCCTTTGCTTCCCTCGGTCTCTCCGAGGCTCTAGTCCGCGCCATCGAGGCAGCGGGCTACACCCAGCCCACCCCGGTGCAACAGCGGGCCATTCCCGCCGTGTTGCAAGGCCGCGACCTGATGGTCGCCGCCCAGACAGGTACAGGTAAGACCGGCGGCTTCGCCCTTCCGATTCTGGAGCGGCTGTTCCCAGGTGGTCACCCGGACAAATCCCAACGTCACGGCCCGCGCCAACCGCGCGTATTGGTCCTGACCCCCACTCGCGAACTCGCGGCCCAGGTTCACGACAGCTTCAAGACCTACGCCCGTGACCTGAAATTCGTCAGCGCCTGCATCTTCGGCGGCGTCGGCATGAACCCGCAGGTCCAGGCCATGTCCCGCGGTGTCGACGTGTTGGTAGCCTGCCCCGGTCGCCTGCTCGACCTGTGTGGCCAGGGCAGCGTCGATCTGTCCCATGTTGAAATTCTCGTGCTCGACGAAGCCGACCGCATGCTCGACATGGGCTTCGTGCACGACGTAAAGAAGGTCCTCGCACGGCTGCCGTCCAAGCGTCAGAACCTGCTGTTCTCGGCGACGTTCTCCAAGGACATCACCGACCTGGCCGGCAAGCTGCTGCACAACCCCGAGCGCATCGAAGTCACGCCGCCCAACACCACGGTCGAGCGTATCGAGCAGCGCGTCTATCGCCTGGCCTCGAGCCACAAGCGCTCGCTGCTGGCGCACCTGATCACTCAGGGCGCGTGGGAGCAGGTACTGGTGTTCACCCGTACCAAGCACGGCGCCAACCGCCTGGCCGAGTACCTGGAGAAGCATGGCCTGAGCGCCGTGGCGATCCACGGCAACAAGAGCCAGAACGCGCGCACCAAGGCCCTGGCCGACTTCAAGGCCGGCTCCGTACGCATCATGGTCGCCACCGACATTGCCGCGCGTGGCCTGGACATCGACCAGCTGCCGCACGTGGTCAACTTCGAGCTGCCCAACGTCGACGAAGACTACGTGCACCGCATCGGCCGTACCGGCCGTGCCGGCCGTAGCGGCGAGGCGATCTCGCTGGTCGCGCCAGACGAAGAGAAGCTGCTCAAGAGCATCGAGCGCATGACCAAACAGAAGATCCCGGACGGTGATCTGATGGGGTTCGATGCCAGCACCGTGGAAGCGGAAAAACCCGAGGTGCGCGAGCGCCCTCAGGCCAACAACGCGCGCGGTGCCCGCACGCCACGCAGCGACGGCAGCAGCACCGCCGGCAGTGGCCGCAAGGACAAAGGGAAGGACAAAGGCAAGGAAAAGCCCGCCGGGGCGCGTTCTGAACGCCAACCCCGTGACCAGAAGCCACGCCAGCCACAGGCTGCACGCGCAGCTGTAGAACCGACGGTGTCCGCCAACCGTGCGCCGGACGAATTCCTCGATGACGAAGTGGACAACTTCGGCAATCGTGCGGATTACGTCAGCCCCTACCAGGGCAAGAACCAGGGGCGCGGTCGTCGTCCTGCAGGCTCTGCACCGGCCGGTGCTGCCGCTCCGGCAGCGGCGCCTCGTCAGGGTCGCCCTGCCGGTGGTGCGCCGCGCAATGGTGGCGGTGCACGTTCGCCCGGCACTGGCGACAACGCCGGCGCCAAGCGCGGTCCGCGCAGCAACGGGGGTGGCGCGCGTGACGGCCAGCCACGTCGCGATAGCAACCCGCGCAACCGTCGCCCGGCGCGCGACGAGCAGCCACGCCAGGAACCGGCAGTGAGCGACTCGCGCAACCCGAGCCAACCGGTGATCGTGCACAAGGAATCGAAGATCGATCGTTTCCCCACTGCCGAGCAGCTGGAGCAATTGCCGAGCCGCCCACGGGGTGAAAAACCTGCGCTGCTGACGCGTAATCGCGAAGGCTGATCAAGTTCGGCGGCGCGCCGTTCGCGGGCGCCGACCGCTCCCACGGCTGATCTCTGTAGGAGCGGTCGGTGGCCGCGAACGGCGCACCACTGCTCCCAAGCCAGGCACAAAAAAACGCCGCAGCCCTCACAGGCTGCGGCGTTTTTTTATGTCAGCGAATCGCTTACTTCGCTTTCACACCTTCGAACGTGAAGTACAGCTCGACGGTGTCGGACTGTGGGCCCAGGTCCATGGACTTGGGTGCGAAGTCCTTGCGGTTGATCGAAGTGGTGCCTTCGAAACCGGCACGGTAGCCGCCCCATGGATCCTTGCCTTCACCCAGGAAGGTGGCCTTGATCACGACGGGCTTGGTCACGCCGTGGAAAGTCAGGTCGCCGGTCACGTCAGCCGTGGTCTTGCCATCGGCGCTCTTGCCGGTTGGCTTGACGCTGGTGGACTTGAAGGTAGCTTCCGGGAACGCCGCAACGTCAAGGAAATCCTTGCTGCTGATGTGCTTGTCACGTTCGGCGTGGTTGGTGAACACGCTGGCAGTCTTGAGGGTCACGTCGATCTTGGAGTCTTCCGGCTTGGCGGCATCGAAGCTGAACGAGCCGTCGAAGTCCTTGAAGGTACCGGTGATGAAGCTGTAGCCCAGGTGGCTGATCTTGAAGTCGACGAAAGCGTGCTGGCCTTCCTTGTCGATCTTGTAGTCAGCGGCCATGGCCTGACCTGCGGTGAACAAGGCAGAACCAATGGCGAGTGCGGCGAGTGTCTTTTTCAACATGGTCGGTATTCCTCTGAAAGATTGATAGGTACGGCAGTCAAGCTTTGCGACCCAGCATACGGATGAGGGTTGCATCACGATCGATGAAGTGGTGTTTCAATGCGGCCAAGCCATGCAGTACGGCGAATATCACCAGAACCCAGGCCAGATAGAAGTGCACGGTACCGGCTGTTTCCGCCTGATCGGGCAAGCCACTGACCAAGGCTGGAATCTCGAACAAGCCGAACACTGGAATGCCGACGCCATCGGCAGTCGAAATCAGGTAGCCGGCGCTCATCACCAGAAACAGGTCCGCATACAGAAACAGGTGGCCCAGATGAGCCGCCGTGCGGGTCAGCTTGCCCTGGTTGGGGGTGGGCGGCGGCGGTGGGCTGATAAAGCGCCAGACCACACGCAGGAGCATGAAGAAGAACAGCACCAGGCCGATGCTCTTGTGCAGGTCGGGGCCGGCTTTGCGCCACGGGTCGTAGTAACCCAGCCCTACCATCCACAACCCAAGGGCGAACAGCCCGAACACGGTCAGCGCGACGCCCCAATGAAGAACGATGCTGACCCAGCCATAGCGAGAGGTGGAGTTACGTAGTTGCATGTGCCTGGACCCTGTAAGAACTGCGCTAAAGATGACTGACTTATTTATCGGATTAAAGCGGAAAATCTCGCTACGAAATATCGATAAAGTTGATTAAGACAGGATTAAGCGCAGGGCTGTGAGTCCAGAAACGAGGGTTTGCGAGGCGAAAATTCGCCGCCGACCTGCAAAAAGGTCGGCGGCTATGGTGTGAAACCTACGGCTGCGCTGTAGGTTTTGTTACTTCTACCTTGTTTTTGGATTCAACCGGCTTTTTGGCTTCGGCTGGCTTCTTGGGTTCGGGCTTCTTGGGTTCCGGTTTTTTCGTTTCCACTTTCTTCACCGGCGCGGCTTTCTTCGCAGGTTCTGCCTTGACCGGCGCTGGCGCAGGCACGACCGCAGGCACTGGAACGGGTGCTGGCGTCGGCGCAGGAACGGAAGCCGGCGCAACCGCCGGTACGGGTGCCGGTGCAGGCTCGACAGGCTTGGCCGCCGGCGTCTCGCCGCCGCCGAACCACTTGGAGAAGAACCCGGGCTTGCTCTCGGCAGCCTTGGCCGGCACTGCTGCAGGAGGCGCGACTTTGACCGGTTCGAAAGACTTGCCTGCTGCCAGATCCTGCACTTGGCTGGCGGCGTGCTGACCACTGCGCAGCGCGCCTTCCAGGGTGCCGGGGTATAGCGAATCGGTGTGTTCACCCGCGAAGGCAATGCGCTGTTGCGGCTTCTCCCAGACTTTCCAGAATTTGCTGATCTGCCCCGGTCCGTAGGCCAGGTACGCGCCGCCATAGGATGGATCGGTGCTGTAGCGACGGATCTCGTAACCGGTGTAGGCGCCGCGCGCCTGTGGATAGAACGCGTGCAGGCGAATCAGGACCTGGTCGACCATCTGCTTGTCGCCAAAGGCCTGCAGCAGACGAGCGTTGTCACCGGACAGGTTGACCACCAGATTGGCGCCCCCTTTCAAGGCCGGCTCGATCCACAACATGCCCAGCCCGGTGTTGCTGTAGATCTCACCGGACATGCGCGCCTTGCTGTCCCACACCGGCGTCTTGAACTTGAGCAGCAACTGGTCGCGCCAGCCGTAGTTGGTGCCCTTGATCGCGGCCAGCTGGCGGTTGTCCAGCGCCGGGGTGAAGGCAATCTTGCCCAATGCGCGCAGGGGGACGGCCAGTACCACGTAGCTGGCCTGGTAACCCACGGCGCCGACCTTGACGGTCACGCCGTCCTTGTCCTGGCTGATGGCCGACACCGGTGAATCGGTCTTGATGGTCTTGATCTGCTTGACGAACGCCTGGGCCAGCACCGGGCTGCCTCCGATCAGGCGCGAGGCGCGCAGATCGCGGTCGTCGATGTCCTGATAGACGCGGTTCTGCTGGGCGAAATACAGCAGAGACAGACGCGACGGTTCGTCGTAGCGAGTACGAATCTTCTGGTTGATCAGCTGCCGCGCGGTGGCAGGCAGTTGCAGGCGATCCAGCCAGTTGGACACGTTGATCTGGTCCAGGGCGAACAGGGTGCTGGTGGCGCCGGGGTTTTCCGGATCCTTGACCGAGCGGGCCAGGTCATCCAGGGTTTTCTCGTAGCGCTTGAGCGCTTCCGCAGTCGCTGGCTGCTTAGTGGCCAGGTCGGCGGCGGTGAAGTATTCACCGTCGATCAGGTAGCCCGGGTTGCGGACGAATTCGGGCGCCGGCTGGGTGGCCAGCTTGAAGGTGTTCACGTAACCGTTGAGCACCGGCTGGACCTTGCTGCCGCCGATCCATTCGCTGGTAGCCAGGCCCGAGCGGCCGCCGAGGCTGGGACGCGCCTCGAGCACCGTCACCTGCCAGCCCTTGGCCTGCAATTCGTAGGCGGCCGTCAGGCCCGCCAGGCCACCGCCGACGACGATCGCGGTCTGCGGTTTGTCATTGCCCAGCGCTTGCGCACTGAACAGCCCTATCACTATCAGCGCCCAGGCGCGCAACCAACCAGCAGACATGCAGAGAACTCCGGCAGAGCAAGCGAAATGGCCGGATCATGCCCCGGCAATGGCAAAGTGCCGGGCAGCATACGCCAGCGACAAAATGCCCGCCAGCACCGCCATCGAGCATGTTTGGGTTGTTCGCCGGAGCCTCATTGCATAGGCTTGCGCGACTGTTTGCCAAGCGTGTTGCCGCGGGAGAAAAAGATGGGACTCAACGACCAGTGGATGAAACGAGACCTCGAGGTCTTGTGGCACCCCTGCACCCAGATGAAAGACCACGAACGCCTGCCGCTGATCCCGATCAAACGCGGCGAAGGCGTGTGGCTGGAGGACTTCGAGGGCAAGCGCTACCTGGACGCGGTCAGTTCCTGGTGGGTCAATGTCTTCGGGCATGCCAACCCGCGCATCAACCAACGCATCAAGGATCAGGTCGACCAACTGGAGCATGTGATCCTGGCCGGCTTCAGCCATCAGCCGGTGATCGAGCTGTCCGAGCGCCTGGTGAAGATGACGCCCGAAGGGCTGACCCGCTGCTTCTACGCCGACAACGGCTCTTCGTGCATCGAAGTCGCGCTGAAGATGAGCTTTCACTACTGGGTCAATCGCGGTCAGCCGAACAAGAAGCGCTTCGTGACCCTGACCAACAGCTACCACGGCGAAACCATCGCCGCGATGTCGGTCGGAGACGTGCCGCTGTTCACCGAGACCTACAAGCCGCTGCTGCTCGATACCCTGAAAGTCCCCAGCCCGGACTGCTACCTGCGGCCCGAAGGGGTGAGCTGGGAAGAACACTCACGCACCCTGTTCCAGGCCATGGAACAGACCCTGGCCGAACACCATGAAAGCGTGGCTGCGGTGATCATCGAGCCGTTGATCCAGGGCGCGGGCGGCATGCGCATGTATCACCCGGTGTACCTGAAGTTGTTGCGTGAGGCGTGCGACCGCTACGGCGTGCACCTGATCCACGACGAGATCGCCGTGGGCTTTGGTCGCACCGGGACGATGTTCGCCTGCGAGCAGGCCGGCATCCGCCCGGATTTCCTATGCCTGTCCAAGGCACTGACCGGCGGCTACCTGCCGCTGGCGGCCTGCGTGACCACCGACGATGTTTACAGCGCGTTCTACGACGACTACCCGACCCTGCGCGCCTTCCTGCATTCGCACAGCTACACCGGCAACCCGTTGGCCTGTGCCGCGGCCCTGGCCACGCTCGATATCTTCGAGCAGGACAACGTCATCGAGAACAACAAAGCCCTGGCCCAGCGCATGGCCAGCGCCACCGCGCACCTGGCCGACCATGCTCATGTGGCAGAGGTGCGCCAGACCGGCATGGTCCTGGCCATTGAAATGGTCCAGGACAAGGCCACCAAGGCCGCCTACCCCTGGCAGGAGCGCCGCGGGCTGAAGGTGTTCAACCATGCCCTGGAACGTGGCGCGCTGCTGCGGCCGCTGGGCAGCGTGGTTTATTTCCTGCCGCCGTACGTGATCACGCCGGAGCAGATCGACTTCCTGGCCGAGGTGGCCAGCGAGGGGATCGATATCGCCACGCGCAGCAGCGTGAGCGTCCAGGTGGCTGAAGATTTCCATCCCGGGTTCCGTGATCCGGGTTGAGGCTCTTCAGTGCCTGAACTGGCCTCTTCGCGGCCATTGGCCGCTCCTACAGGGGCGCACGATGCAACCGTAGGAGCGGCCAGTGGCCGCGAAGAGGCCCGAATAAACACCCCAAAATCACCAGAGACACCCCCCATGCGACTGTCCCGCTTTTTCATCGACGCCCCCCTGAGCCTGGGCGAACACGAACTCCCCGAAGCCCAGGCCCACTACATCGGCCGCGTGCTGCGCATGGCCTCCGGCGACAAGGTCCAGCTGTTCGATGGCAGCGGCCAGGAATTCCTGGGCACCTTGCTGGAAGTGGGCAAGAAACGCGTCAGCGTCACCCTCGACGAACAGTTCGCCGGCCAGCCCGATTCGCCGCTGGCCATCCATCTGGGCCAGGGCTTGTCCCGTGGCGAGCGCATGGACTGGGCGATCCAGAAGGCCACCGAACTGGGCGTGAGCGAAATCACCCCGCTGGTGAGCGAACGCTGCGAGGTCCGCCTCAAGGACGAGCGCGCCGACAAGCGCCTGGCCCACTGGCGACAGGTGGCTATCAGTGCCTGCGAGCAATGTGGGCGCTCCAGCGTGCCGGTGATTCACTCGCCGCAGGTGCTGGGCGAGTGGGTCACCGCCAGTGACGCCGAGCTCAAGCTGGTGCTGCACCCCGTTGCAGAGCCGCTGCTCAGCCACGCCAAGCCTGCCAGTCTGGCGTTTCTGATCGGTCCCGAAGGTGGCCTTAGCGATGCCGAAGTCGAGCAGGCCAAGGCCGGCGGTTTCCACGCTGCCCGCCTCGGCCCGCGCGTGCTGCGGACCGAAACCGCGCCGGTGGTCGCCCTGGCGGTGGCCCAGCAGTTGTGGGGGGATTTCTAGGTCAGATGACGTAGAAAAAGATCGCGATGAAGTGCAGCACGCTGCCGGCGATCACGAACAGGTGCCAGATACCGTGGGCATGGCGCAGGCGCTTGTCCAGCGCGAAGAAGATGATGCCCAGGGTGTACAGCGCACCACCCGCAGCCAGCAAGGCGAACCCGACAGGCCCGAGCAGGCGCAGCAGCGGCTGGACCGCGACCAGCACGATCCAGCCCATCACCGCATAGATGACGATGGACAGCACGCGCGCTTCGGAGCGCGGCTTGAGCTCCTGCAGCATGCCCAGCACCGCCAGCCCCCAGACCACGCCGAACAGGCTCCAGCCCCAGGGCCCGCGCAGGGTCACCAGACAGAACGGCGTATAGCTGCCGGCGATCAGCAGGTAGATCGACAGGTGATCGAGCTTCTGCATGATCGCTTTGCGGCGCCCGCGCACGCTGTGGTAGATCGTGGATACGCTGTAGAGCACGACCAGCGTGGTGCCGTAGATGCACACGCTGACGATCTTCCAGGGGTCACCTTCAAACGCCGCCAGAAGCAGCAGCCAGACGGCGCCGACCGCCGCCAGCACGGCACCCACCAGATGGGTCCAGGCGTTCATTCGCTCGCCATGGTACATACAAAACTCCTTGCTCCCCGTAGCAGCGGCGCAAGCCGCGTCGGGGCCGAACGCGGCTTGCGCCGCTGCTACAGGTCAGCGTACGACGATGCCTTGCTTGGCCATGAAGGCCTTGGCTTCGGGTACGGTGTACTCGCCGAAATGGAAGATACTGGCGGCCAGCACCGCGCTGGCGCCGCCCTGGATCACGCCATCGGCCAGGTGCTGCAGGTTGCCCACCCCACCGGAAGCGATCACCGGAATGCCCAGCGCATCGCTGATGGCGCGGGTCACGCCCAGATCGAAGCCGTTCTTCATGCCGTCCTGATCCATGCTGGTCAGCAGAATTTCACCCGCACCCAGGCCTTCCATCTTCTGCGCCCATTGCACGGCGTCCAGACCGGTCGGTTTGCGACCACCGTGAGTGAAGATTTCCCAGCGCGGCTCTTCGCCAGGCCCGGAGACCTTCTTCGCATCGATGGCGACTACGATGCACTGCGAGCCGAAGCGCGAAGCTGCCTCGCCGACGAATTCCGGGTTGAACACAGCGGCCGTGTTGATCGAGACTTTGTCGGCACCGGCGTTGAGCAGGTTGCGGATGTCCGCCACCGTGCGCACGCCGCCACCCACGGTCAGCGGGATGAACACCTGGCTGGCCATGCGCTCCACGGTGTGCAGGGTGGTATCACGGCCATCGACACTGGCGGTGATGTCGAGGAAGGTGATCTCGTCGGCGCCCTGCTCGTCGTAGCGCCGGGCGATCTCGACCGGGTCGCCAGCGTCGCGGATATTCTCGAACTTGACGCCCTTGACCACTCGGCCATTGTCCACGTCCAGGCAGGGGATGATGCGTTTGGCCAGGGCCATGGGGGTTCTCCGATCGGGTTGGGAGCGAGGTGTCTGCGGACGCGGCTTGCGCCGCTGCTACAGGGAGCGGTGGCGCGGGCCGCGTTTAGCCATTTACGCGTTGTACGAATCGCAAAATGCCTGGGCCTCGGCGACATCCAGAGTGCCTTCGTAGATGGCCCGGCCGGTAATGGCGCCGATGATGCCCGGGGCTTTGGCGTCCAGCAGGGCACGGATGTCGCCCAGGTTATGGATGCCGCCGGAGGCGATCACCGGAATCTTCGTGGCCGCAGCCAGGGCCGCGGTGAACGGCACGTTGCAGCCCTGCATCATGCCGTCCTTGGCGATGTCGGTGTAGACGATCGCCGACACGCCATCGGCCTCGAAACGCTTGGCCAGGTCGATGACCTGCACCGTACTCACTTCGGCCCAGCCGTCGGTGGCGACGAAACCGTCCTTGGCGTCCAGGCCAACGATGACCTTACCAGGGAACGCACGGCAGGCTTCAGCGACGAACTCAGGCTGCTTGACCGCCTTGGTGCCGATGATCACGTAGCTGACGCCAGCCTTGACGTAATGCTCGATGGTTTCCAGCGAGCGGATGCCGCCGCCGATCTGGATCGGCAGGTGCGGGTAGCGCTTGGCGATCGCGGTGACGACCTCGCCATTCACCGGCTGGCCTTCGAAGGCACCGTTGAGGTCGACCAGGTGCAGGCGACGGCAACCGCCCTCGACCCACTTGGCCGCCATGCTCACCGGATCGTCCGAGAACACCGTGGAATCTTCCATGCGGCCCTGGCGCAGGCGCACGCAGGCACCGTCTTTAAGATCGATAGCGGGGATAATCAGCATCTGCAAAAAACCTTTCGGAGTCGGTGAACGGCGATGCTCGGAAGTCAGTTCTTCTCGAGCGCCCACAGGTCGCTCTCGATGCTTTCGAACCTCTCGCTGAGGTGCGCCTGCACATCGAAAATCGCCCTGTTGTAATAGTGTGGAGCCATTTCGCGGGTGAACAGCTCGAGCACCTCGAGGGCCTCGAACGAACCCAGGTCCAGATCGAAGCGGTCATGCATGAACCGCTTGATCTTGTCGGCCGCCTGGCTTTCCTGCTCGGGTGTCAGGGTGAGAATGGGCGGCTTGCCGGCCTTGGCCATTACCAGCGCCCGTCCCAGGCTGCGAAATTCTGCAGCAGCTGCAGGCCATGGGTATGGCTCTTCTCGGGGTGGAACTGCACGGCGAAACGTGAGCCTTCGGCCAGTGCCGCAGCGAAGTCGCGACCGTAATGGCCGCGCCCTACCACCTGGCCCGGCTTGCCGGCCTCGATGTAGTAGCTGTGCACGAAGTAGAAGCGCGCCAGGTCAGGGATGTCATGCCACAGCGGGTGATCCACCGCCTGCTGCACTTCGTTCCAGCCCATGTGCGGGACTTTCAGGTGTTCGCCGTCTTCGTGCAGGTCCTTGCCGAAAAAGCGTACCTGGCCGGGAAACACGCCGATGCAGTCGACGCCGGCATTTTCCTCGCTGCGCTCCATCAGTGCCTGCATGCCCACGCAGATACCGAGGAACGGACGGTCCTGGCTGACTTCGCGCACCAGCGCATCGAAGCCCAGGCGGCGGATCTCGGCCATGCAATCGCGGATCGCGCCGACACCGGGGAAAACCACGCGGTCGGCTTCGCGAATGACGTTGGCGTCACTGGTGATCAGCACCTTGCCGGCACCTACGTGCTCGAGGGCCTTGGCCACCGAGTGCAGGTTGCCCATGCCGTAGTCGATTACCGCGACGGTCTGCATCAGAGCACGCCCTTGGTCGACGGCATCTGCCCGGCCATGCGTTCGTCGACGGCGACGGCCATGCGCAGTGCGCGGCCGAAGGCCTTGAACACGGTTTCGATCTGGTGATGGGTGTTGTGCCCACGCAGGTTGTCGATGTGCAGGGAGACGTTGGCGTGGTTGACGAAGCCCTGGAAGAATTCCTGGAACAGGTCGACGTCGAAGCCGCCGACGGTGGCGCGGGTGTAGGGCACGTGCATCTGCAGGCCGGGGCGGCCGGAGAAGTCGATGACCACGCGCGACAGCGCTTCGTCCAGCGGGACGTAGGCATGGCCGTAGCGAAAGATGCCCTTTTTGTCGCCGATGGCCTTGGCGAACGCCTGGCCCAGGGTGATGCCGACGTCCTCCACGGTGTGGTGGTCGTCGATGTGCAGGTCGCCCTTGCACTCGATGTCCAGGTCGATCAGCCCGTGCCGGGCGATCTGGTCAAGCATGTGCTCAAGAAAAGGAACGCCGATATCGAATCGGGCCTTTCCGGTGCCATCCAGGTTGATCGAGGCTTTGATCTGGGTTTCCAGAGTGTTGCGCTCGACGAACGCGATACGTTCGGCCATCACCAGCTCCGCAAAATCGTTGGGCGAAAAAGGTGATCATTATAGGCACGCGGGCGGGAAACAGGAACACAAGAGGGGGGAATGGGTGATCTGCGGTGGCCTTTTCGCGGCCGATGACCGCTCCTACGGGATGTCGTAGGAGCGGTCATCGGCCGCGAAAAGGCCACCACCGATTCAAACGTCTACATCAATGAAACAGTACCGCCGTCTTCTGCAGGGTTACCCACACACCCCACGCCAACGGAATGCCCACGGCCAGCCAGGCCGCGACGGCCAGCGGCTTGGACGCAGGGTTGGCCTTCCACTCCAGCACGGTAGTGCCGTCGGTGCCCTTGTCATGGCCCAGCGCCTGCTCGGCCTTGAGCTCGGCATCGGTCATGAAGTACTTGTCGGCCACCGGACGCACCAGCGCGTTGCAGATGAAACCCAGCACCAGCAGGCCGGAGAGGATGTACAACGTGGTGTCGTACACCGCCGCGCGGGCCACGCCTTGCGCCAACTGATAGTCACGCAGGTTGGTCACCAGCACCGGGCCCAACACGCCAGCCACGGCCCAGGCGGTCAACAGGCGACCGTGAATGGCGCCGACCATCTGCGTACCGAACAGGTCGGCCAGGTAGGCCGGCACGGTGGCGAAACCACCGCCGTACATCGACAGCACGATGCAGAACGCCGCCACGAACAGTGCGATGTTGCCCGAATGACCCAGGGTCGGTACCGAGGCATACAACGCCACGCCCAGGGCGAAGAACACGAAGTAGGTCACCTTGCGGCCGATGTAGTCGGAGAACGAGGCCCAGAAGAACCGGCCACCGATGTTGAACAGGCTGAGCAAGCCAGTGAAGCCTGCGGCAATGGCAGCGATCTGCGCCAGTTGGCCGGCGTCCAGCTGGTTGAACGGCAGGTCTACGCCCAGCAGCTTGCCGCCGAACACTTCCTGCAGCAGTGGCGACGCCATGCCCAGGATGCCGATACCGGCGGACACGTTGAGGCACAGCACCAGCCAGACCAGGGCGAACTGAGGGGTTTTCCAGGCCACGTTCACGTGTACGTGACGGTTGGTGATCATGCCCTTGGCCTTCTTCGCCGGAGCGACGTAGCCTTCAGGCTTCCAACCGGTCGGTGGCACGCGGTAGGACAGTGCACCGCCGATCATGAAGACGAAGTAGATCGCCGCCATCACCAGGAAGCTCTGCCACACGCCAACGCTGGTAGGGGATGCGAAATGGCCCATCAGCACCGCCGCCAGCGGAGCACCGACCATGGCGCCGCCGCCGAAGCCCATGATCGCCATGCCGGTAGCCATGCCGCGCTTGTCCGGGAACCATTTGATCAGGGTCGATACGGGGGAGATGTAGCCCAGCCCCAGGCCGATACCGCCGATCACGCCCGAACCCAGCCACATCAGCCAGATCTGATGGGTGTAGATACCCAACGCGGAAATGACCAGGCCACCGCACCAGCACAGTGCCGAAACCACACCCGCCTTGCGCGGCCCGGCGTGTTCCAGCCAGCCACCCCAGATGGCCGCCGAGCAGCCCAGGAAGATGAAGAACAACGTGTAGATCCAGCTGAGCATCGACACCGACCAATCACAGGACGATGAAAACACCTGGCTGAAGAAGCTCATATCGGGCGCGCACGCCACTGGTGCGGTGATGCCGATTGCCTTGGACAACGGCAACCAGAACACCGAGAAACCGTACGCCATGCCGATGCACAAGTGAATGGCCAACGCTGCTGGTGGAACCAGCCAGCGGTTGAAGCCAGGCTTGGCGATGATCCGCTCCTTGGACAGGAATCCTGGCTGGGCACCCGCGCCGCCGCCCGAAAGACTACTGCTCATTTTGTAACCCCCGTTGATTTTTGTAGTTCAGCTGTCTGCACACAAATGCGCCCACATTCTTCACGCACGTTGGCGATCGATTGTTTTATCGGCAGCACTTGGCAAATCGCGACATAAAGTCGCAGCGGACAGTTGAAGGGGCGGAGATTACCACTAGATGTAACCAATGGAAGCAAACTGCTATCCCTTTATTGCGATGAACTGCCGGATGGTTGGCAAATCCTTCCAAACGGTTCCCAGGATTCTGCGCGGACAGCCGAAACCTGCGCGCCAAAGCGCTCGCGACTGCCTTGCGAGGCAGCGGCGAACGCCCGGCGCAACGGCACCGACGGACCGCCCACATCGCCAGTCGCACAACGTTATACTCTCCCGCTAACTTCCAAAATTCGGACTTAAGGACTCGCCCATGAAAGCGTTCGGCAAAATCCTCGGCCTGTGCATTCTCGGTCTGTTGTTGATTCTGGTGGCCCTGGGCTTCGCCCTCACCCACCTGTTCGACCCCAACGACTACAAGGACGAGATTCGCCAACTGGCACGGGACAGGGCTCACGTCGAGCTGACCCTCAACGGGGACATCGGCTGGAGCCTGTTCCCCTGGCTGGGCCTGGAGCTGCACGACGCCAGCGTGGCGACCCTGACCAACCCCAAGACCCCCTTCGCCGACCTGCAGATGCTCGGTCTTTCGGTGCGCGTGTTGCCGCTGCTGCGCAAGGAAGTGCAGATGAGCGACGTGCGCGTCGAGGGCCTGAACCTGTCCCTGGAGCGTGACGCCAATGGCCATGGCAACTGGGAAGACATCGGCAAGCCCCTGCCCACCACCACGGCGGACCCCACCGACCCGAATGCCCCGGCGGTCACCGAGCCCGGCAAGCCGCAGGCGCCTTCGCGCCCGGTCAAGCTCGATATCGACAGCCTCACCGTGAACAACGCCCGCGTGCAGTATCACGACGCGCGCACCGGCCGCATGTACACCGCCGAGAGCATCCAGCTGAGCACCGGCGCCGTGCACGAAGGCGCCGACATTCCGCTGAAGCTGACCGCCTTCCTGGGCACCAACCAGCCGGTCGTACGGGCTCGCACCGAACTGGCCGGCGAACTTCGCTTCGACCGCGTGCTCAAGCGCTATCAGCTCGAGGACATGCGCCTGAGCGGTGAAGCGTCGGGCGATCCGCTGCAAGGCAAAACCGTCACCTTCAGCGCCCAGGGGCAGCTGCTGCTCGACCAGTCCGCCAACGTCGCCGAATGGACCGGCCTCAAGCTGGCCGCCAACCAGATGCGCGCACTGGGCGAACTGCGCGTGCGCAATCTGGACAGCGAGCCACAGCTCAGCGGTGGCCTGTCGATTGCCGAGTTCGATCTGCGTGCCTTCTTCGACGGCATCGGCCAACCGCTGCCGGCGATGGCACCGGGCAGCCTCGGCAAGTTCGAGCTGGTCAGCCGCCTGCAGGGCACCCGCGACAGCCTGGGCCTGGAAGACCTGACACTGAAGCTCGACGACAGCACCTTCACCGGCCGCATCGCCGTAGACGATTTCGCCCGCCAGGCGCTGCGCCTGCAACTCAAGGGCGACACCTTCAACGCCGACCGCTACCTGCCGGCCAAGAGCGAAAAGACCGCCAACGCCAGCGCGGCACGCGAGGCCGAGGTGCAGAACAGCGAAGCGGCCGCCGTGGCATCCGGTGAATCGCCACTGCCCGACGCCCCGACCCGTGGCGCCTGGAGCGACGATCGCCTGCTGCCTGTCGAGCGCCTGCGAGCCCTGGATGTACAAGCCGACCTCGCCATCGGCCAACTGACCCTCAAGGGCCTGCCAGTACGCAACGCCACCCTCAAGGCCCAGGGCCAGGGCGGCATGCTGACCTTGCAAACCCTGGCCGGCGGCCTCTACAACGGCAGCGTCAACACCCAGGGCACCCTCGACGTGCGTCCGGAAACGCCGCAGCTGGCGCTGCAGACGCGCATCGACAAGGTGCCTGTGGAAAACTTCATCAAGTCGCAGAACGCCAACCCGCCGGTCAGAGGCCTGTTGAACCTCAATAGCAACCTGAGCGGCTCGGGCAACAGCCAGAAGGCGCTGGTCGAATCGCTCAACGGCACCGCCAGCTTCGTCCTCAACGACGGTGTGCTGGTCAATGCCAACCTGGAGCAGCAGATCTGCCGCGGCATCTCGGTGCTCAACCGCAAGACGCTCAACGGCGAGCCGCGCGGCAAGGACACGCCCTTCAAGGAGCTCAACGGCAGCCTGGTGTTCCGCAACGGCCTGGCCAGCAACCAGGACCTGCTCGTGCGCATCCCAGGCCTGACCGTCAAGGGCGACGGCGACGTCGATCTGCGCGTACTGGGCATGGACTACCGCGTGGGCGTGGTGGTGGAAGGCGAACAGGGCACCAGCGCCGACCCGGCGTGCCAGGTAGGCGAACGCTTCGTCGGTGTGGAACTGCCGCTGCGCTGCCGTGGCCCGCTGGAGATGGGCGCCAAGGCCTGCCGCATCGACCGTGACGGCTTGGGCCAGGTGGCTGCCAAGCTGGCCGGCGACCGCATCCGCGACAAGATCGACGAGAAGCTCGAAGAAAAACTGGGCGACAAGGTCGACCCCAAACTCAAAGACGCGTTGCGAGGTCTGTTCAACCGATGAGCCCCGAGCAGTTTTCCAGCGCCGTGCTGGAATGGTACGACCGCAACGGCCGGCATGATTTGCCGTGGCAGCAGGACATCAACCCGTATCGGGTGTGGGTCTCGGAAATCATGCTGCAACAGACCCAGGTCAGCACGGTGCTGAACTACTTCGACCGCTTCATGGCCGCACTACCCACGGTGCAAGCGCTAGCCGAGGCGCCGGAAGACGAAGTGCTGCACCTGTGGACCGGGCTGGGCTACTACACCCGTGCGCGCAACCTGCAGAAAACCGCGAAGATCGTGATGGCCGAGCACGGCGGCGAGTTTCCCCACAACGTGGAGAAACTGGTGGAGCTGCCCGGCATCGGCCTGTCCACGGCCGGAGCGATCGCCAGCATCAGCATGGGCCTGCGCGCGCCGATCCTCGACGGCAACGTCAAGCGCGTGCTCGCCCGCTACACCGCGCAGGAAGGCTATCCGGGCGAACCCAAGGTGGCCAAGGCGCTGTGGGCCACCGCCGAGCGCCTGACCCCACAGATCCGAGTGAACCACTACACCCAGGCGATGATGGACCTGGGTGCCACCCTGTGCACCCGCAGCAAGCCCAGCTGCCTGCTCTGCCCACTGGAAAAAAGCTGTGAAGCGCACATGCTTGGCCTGGAAATCCGCTACCCGGTGCCCAAGCCGCGCAAGGCCGTGCCGCAACGCGCAACGCTGATGCCTCTGCTCGTCAACCGCGAAGGCGCCATCCTGCTTTATCGCAGGCCCTCCAGCGGCCTGTGGGGCGGACTGTGGAGCCTTCCCCAGCTCAATGACCTGAGCGACCTCGAGCACCTCGCCGACCAGCATGCGCTGCACCTGCTCGGCCGACGGCAGTTGCCTGCCCTGACCCACACCTTCAGCCATTTCCAGCTGGCCATCGACCCGTGGCTGGTGCAGGTCGAGCAGACCGCCCACCACGTGGCCGAGGCCGACTGGCTCTGGTATAACCTCGCCACACCGCCGCGCCTGGGCCTCGCCGCCCCGGTGAAGAAGCTACTGCAACACGCAGCCGACGCCTTGAACGCAGGAGATCTGTAATGACCCGCACCGTACTGTGCCGCAAGTACAAAGAAGAACTGCCCGGCCTGGAGCGTCCGCCCTACCCCGGAGCCAAGGGCGAGGACATCTACAACCACGTCTCCCAGCAAGCCTGGGGCGACTGGCAGAAACACCAGACGCTGCTGATCAACGAGCGCCGCCTCAACATGATGAACGCCGAAGACCGCAAATTCCTGCAGGGCGAGATGGACAAGTACCTGTCCGGCGAGGAATACGCCAAGGCCGACGGCTACGTGCCACCCGCCGAATGACCCAGCAAAATCGTAAGCGACGGTATTAATTAAAATTTTTTTCGACATCACGCTTGACGACCCGTCGAAAAACCAGTTTAATGCGCCCCGTTGCCCAGATAGCTCAGTCGGTAGAGCAGGGGATTGAAAATCCCCGTGTCGGCGGTTCGATTCCGTCTCTGGGCACCACCTTCCGTTTTCAGGTGGTGCGTGCAGTACCTGAAAACACACAGAGAGCCCGCCTAGTGCGGGCTTTTTGCTGTCTGGCGTTTCACACCTTGTGAAAGACCGTGGGCATGCGAGTGGATCGAGTTTGGTCCTCGGCTCCACTCACAGGCCCGGCGCGCCCTCCTTGGCCAAGTTGGCTGGCTTACCAGCGAAACGCCACGGTCCCCAGCACCGTTCGCTCCTCGCCCCAATAGCAGCGACCCGCATTGTTGCAGCCCGACACGTATTCCTTGTCGAACAGGTTCTTCGCGTTCACGTCCACCGACCAATGCTCGTCGATGTCATACCCCACCAACGCATCCACTAGCGTCACATCGCCGGTCTTCAGCTTGCCGTACAGCGTCGGGGCTGTGTAGGCAAAGGTGTTGTCGAAGTAGCGCACGCCGCCGCCCAGGCGCAAGCCGTTCAGTGCGCCGTCCAGGAAGCGATACGTTGCCCAGGTCGACGCCTGGTTGCGCGGAATGCCCGTCAGTTGATGGTCTTCGAACAATGAACCTGGCGCATCTTTGGTCACCCGTGCATCGGTGTAGGTGTAAGACGCCACCAGACTGAGATTGGGCGTCACGTCACTGTTGACCTCAAGCTTGAGGCCCTGAGACTTGCTCTCGCCCACTTGCCGGCTGAAGCCACTGCTGCCTGCGACCACGTCGCGGGACTTGGTCAAGTCGAAAACAGCTGCGCTGAAGGTCGTGTTCCAACCTGTGGGCTCGAACTTCGCCCCCACTTCATACTGCTTGCTGAGAATCGGATCGAGCAGATCGCCATTGGGCTGGGACGATTGTTGTACGGGGGTGAATGCCGTGGAATAGCTGACATAGGGCGAGATGCCGTTGTCGAACTGGTACATCAGACCCGTCTGCCAACTGAACCGATGATCCCAGCCGTCCAGATCCGTGGCCGCTATCGCTGCACTGCCAGGGCGAGCCGCGCTGGCGCGGTTACGGTATTGGCTCTGCACCCAGTCCTGACGCCCGCCCAACAGAAAGATCCAGTTGTCGTACTTGCTTTGCAACTGGCCATACGCGCCGTACATGTGCTGATCGAGCTGGGAGTTCTGCACGTATTGCGAGGCGTTCGGCTGTACCGTCGAGAACACCGGGTTGAACACGTTATAAGTACCGCCCAAGCCTGCGTTCCAGTCCTGATTGAACGAGGTCCGGTCGTAACTTGCGCCGAGCAGCACAGTGTTATCCAGCGCCCCTGAACTGAAGTGTCCTTCGAACTGGTTGTCCACCGAATAGGTGATCGACTTGTTGTCACGATCATAAGCCGTGCTGCTCAACGTGCTGCCAAAGCCGGCCCGATTCAGGTTGTTTGGCCAGGTTTCATGACGGTTCAAGCGCGATTCCATGTAGCGCGAGTTCTGACGGAACTGCCAGACGTCGTTGATCTGATGGCTGAACTCATAACCCAAGGTCCAGGTTTCGCGCTCGAAATCGTCCCAACTCGGGTTGCCGTTGAACTGATCCTTGCCGATTTTGCCATTGACGTTATTGAGCAGCGTTCCTGCTGCCGGATAGCCCAACAGCAACTTGGTGCGGTCGCGCTGATAGCTCGACAGCAAGGTCAGTGCGGTGTCTTCGCTGAAGTTGAACGTCATCGACGGCGCGATGTAGAGGCGATCATCCGGTACCGAGTCGACCTGAGTGTCGGCATTGCGGCCCAGCATGACCAGTCGGCCCAGAATACGGTTGTCGTCCGTCAACGGACCCGACACATCGAGCCCCAGTTGGCGGCGGTTGTTGCTGCCATAGGTGAACTTGGCCTCGCCCCGCGCGGTTTCGGTCGGCTTTTTACTGACCAGATTAACCAAACCGCCCGGCGCATTTTCGCCGTAGAGAATCGAGCTTGGGCCTCGAAAGACTTCGGTACGCTCCAGGCCATAGGGCTCGGTGGTGGTGTCGTAACGGTTGCCTTGCAGGCGCAACCCATCTTTCAGCAAACCATAGCCATAGTCCGTGGCGTTGTAGCCACGGATGGAAAACAGATCACCGGCCAGGCCGTCGCCGACGGCGAAAGGCGGCGCGAAGATGCCTGGCACGTAGCCGAGGATGTCGGTAAGGGTCTGAGAACCCTGGTCCTGAATGCGTTGACGGGTGACCACTGAAACAGAACGCGGAGTTTCGGACAGAGGCGTACTGGTTTTAGTGCCAGCGGTGCTGTTCTGCACCTGATAACCCACGGTCTGCTGGCTTTCTGGTGCCTGATCGGTAATGACCGAGTCCTGCAACTGTAGCGCTGCGCCTTGGGCCACTGGCCTGGCGGGCGCTTCGTCGGCAGCGGCGATGCCCTGCCAACTGAGTGTGGCAACCAGTAAAGCCATAGAATTCGCGCTGGAATTCTTCTTGTTATTGCGAGCCATCTACCATCCCCTCCCCTGAAGATCCTGCGAAGACCAGCTATTTTTTGTAATGAAATGCCACAAAAAGCGCGAGAATCTAACATAGAGTGATTCTCGCTACCATTATCATTACTAAAAGATCGGCTATCCAAACTTCAGAAGGCGGAACGAAAGTTCTTATACAGGTGCGTAGCAGGCTCATGGGCTACCCTTTGCCTTCACCTCATACCTCTCGAAACACACCGGGAGTTCCCATTGGTCCACGGACGGATCAGCACTCAGCACACGGAGTCAGCATGCACAGTGATGAAAAACTCGAACGCCTTTCGCTCGCCACGCACTCGACAGCAGGGCAGCCAAGCGCGGCTGCAAAGAAACAAGCATTCCTCGACCACCTTGCGTTGTGCCGGCGAAAGGTCGAGCAGTGGCCGGAATGGAAGCAAGCGTTTTTCAAACCACCAGCCACGGCGCGGGCAAATGATTCCGAAGCGAAGGAACTGGATAACCTGAGCGGCTGACACGCCGAGCCAGGCATGCTTGCCCACTTGCAGGGCTGCAGAAACAACAAAGGCCGCTGTCATCACTGACAGCGGCCTTTGCATTCCAGCGGTCTACTTGATCAGCGGCCCATCGCTACCCGCGCGTGGCCGGCCTTGCGGCGGCTGGAGACGATCAGGCCCGCAACCACGACCGCGATGGCCAGGCCGCCTGTGGCGAGGATTTCAACGCGGTGGTCTTCGCGCAGCGCCATGGTGGTCAGTACTGCGACGATGAACAGGATGACCACGTAGGTGAGGCCGGGGAACAGCCACATCTTGAAGTCGATCTTCTCACCGGCGAGCTCGCGCTTACGGCGCATGCGCAGCTGCGACACGGCAATCACCAGGTACACCAGCAGGGCGATGGCGCCGGAGGTGGCGAGCAGGAAATCGAACACGGCGGCGGGTGCGACGTAGTTGGCGATCACGGCAACGAACGCAGCTGCAGTGGACATCAGCACGGCCACCGACGGGGTGCCCGACTTCGAGGTTTTCTGTGCGGCAGCAGGCGCGTCGCCGCGCTTGCTCAGGGAGAACAGCATGCGCGAAGCGGTGTACAGCGCCGAGTTCAGGCAGCTGGTTACGGCGACCAATACCACGATGTCAACGATCAGCTTGGCGTTGGGGATGCCGATCAGCTCGAGCACGGTCTGGTAGGAACCCAGCTCGGCCAGGCGCGGGTCGTTCCACGGCACCAGGGCAACCACCAGGAAGATCGATACCAGGTAGAACAGGAAGATCCGCCAGATCACCGAGTTGGTGGCCTTGGAGATCTGCTGGCCGGGGTTCTTCGATTCGGCGGCGGCGATGGTGACGATCTCGGTGCCCATGAACGAGAACATGGTCGTCAGCATGGCAGCGACGACAGCACCCAGCCCGTTGGGCATGAAGCCCATGGTGTCGGTGAGGTGGCTGACGCCGCTGACCTGGCTGTTGGGCATGAAGCCGAACACCGCGCCCAGGCCGACCACGATAAAGGCAATGATCGCCAGCACTTTGATCAGCGCGAACCAGAACTCGAACTCACCGTAGTTCTTCACGCTGAACAGGTTGGTTACCGTCAGCACCAGGGTGATCACCAAAGCGAACACCCAATGCGAAACGTCGGGAATCCAGGCATGCAGGATCGACGCGGCAGCGTTGGCTTCCAACGGGATCACCAGGACCCAGAACCACCAGTACAGCCAACCGATGGAGAAACCGGCCCAGTGCCCGATGGCGCGGTCGGCGTAGGTGGAAAACGAACCGGTGTCGGGCGAGGCAACGGCCATTTCACCCAGCATGCGCATGACCAGTACCACCAAGCTACCGGCAGCGGCGTAGGCCAGCAGCACGGCAGGGCCAGCAGCGGCGATGGCATGCCCGGAACCTACGAACAGGCCGGCACCGATAACACCGGCGATCGACAACATAGTTACATGACGCGGCTTGAGTCCCTGAGCGAGACCTGTGGAATTCTGCGTACTCATAAAACTACCTTTGCGAAAAATAGCGTTCTGTCCGGCGGTGGTCACAAGCCTTGTGCAAAGTCTGCTACACCCCGTTCCTTATCTTTTACGCAATAATTGCGCCAAATTGTACCAAGGTATATCCTGCCGCCCTGAAACGGACCTCTGGGCTGATCACAGCAAGGGATTGAATCCGTTGAAGTTTGCGACAACGGCTGAGACGCATTACCGAACTACTCAGCCTGGGTCGATATGCCGCACCAAAAAACGACGTCGGTAACACCCTCGCACAAAAACAGTGCAACCTAAAGGCGCAACTTTTGCATGGGCATCTTGTGCCTCAGGTGCAACTTTGTGCGACCTGCCTCTTATCGCACTGCCGCGCAACCCGTGCATTCGCGCTTTCCTCGACTAGGCAAAACTGGCAACATCGCGCCTTTTTATCGCGCCCTGCCCATTCGACACGCTCGCCGCACTGCCTTCGCGCACTGCGCCAGGTGCATGACGATCACGCTGCACGCTCAGCTCCGTCATCCGCGCTATGCTTGCTTTGCGTTTTACCGTTCACGTCGATGACGGCAGGCCGCACCCGCCTATATGAGGACCGCACATGGCCAAGGCCACGCCCGCTCTGGAAATCCGTAACCTGCACAAGCGCTACGGTGCACTGGACGTGCTCAAAGGCATATCGCTGGCCGCCAACGATGGCGCGGTGATCTCCATTCTCGGTTCGTCCGGTTCCGGCAAATCGACCCTGCTGCGCTGCATCAACCTGCTGGAGAACCCCCATCAGGGTGAAATCCTGGTGGCCGGTGAAACACTCAAGCTCAAGGCTGCACGCAATGGCGAGCTGATCGCCGCCGACAGTCGCCAGATCAATCGGCTGCGCAGCCAGATCGGTTTTGTGTTTCAAAATTTCAACTTGTGGCCGCACATGAGCGTGCTCGACAACATCATCGAAGCGCCGCGCCGCGTGCTTGGGCAGAGCCGCGCCGAAGCGGTCGAGGTGGCCGAGGCGCTGCTGGAAAAGGTCGGCATCGCCGACAAGCGCCACGCCTATCCGAACGAGCTTTCCGGCGGTCAGCAACAACGTGCGGCGATTGCTCGCACCCTGGCGATGCAGCCCAAGGTTATCCTGTTCGACGAGCCGACCTCGGCGCTGGATCCGGAAATGGTCCAGGAGGTGCTCGCGGTTATTCGCAACCTGGCCGAAGAAGGCCGTACCATGCTGCTGGTGACCCACGAGATGGGCTTTGCCCGGCAAGTCTCCAGCGAGGTGGTGTTTCTGCATCAAGGTCTGGTGGAAGAGCAGGGTACGCCCGAGCAAGTATTCGACAACCCCTTGTCGGCGCGCTGCAGGCAGTTCATGTCCAGCAACCGCTAACGGAGCAATAACAATATGAACATCAAGAAACTCTTTCTGGCGGTTGCCGCCACCCTGCTGGTCAACGGCGCCGCCCTGGCGGCCGACAAACTGCGCATGGGCGTGGAAGCGGCCTACCCACCGTTCAACAACAAGGACACCAGCGGCCAAGTCGTGGGCTTTGACGTCGACATCGGCAAGGCCCTGTGCGCCAAGATGGAAGTGGAATGCGAAATCGTCACCTCCGACTGGGATGGCATCATTCCCGCATTGCAGTCACAGAAGTTCGACTTCCTGGTGTCGTCCATGTCGATCACCCCCGAGCGCTCGGAAGTGGTGGACTTCACCAACCCGTACTACAGCAACAAGCTGCAGTTCATCGCCAAGAAGGGTGACGACTTCAAGACCGACGGCGACAGCCTCAAGGGCAAGGTCATTGGCGCCCAGCGCGCGACCCTGTCGGGCACCTGGCTGGAAGACAAGTACGGCATGGACGTCGACCTCAAGCTGTACGACACCTCCGAAAACGCCTTCCTGGACCTGACCAGCGGCCGCCTCGACGCCATCCTGGCCGACAAGTACGCCAGCTACGACTGGCTCAAGAGCGACGCCGGCAAGGACTTCGAATTCAAGGGTGACGCTGTCGAGCAAAGCGACAAGATCGGCATCGCCGTTCGCAAGGGCGACGCCCTGCGCGACAAGCTGAACGCGGCGCTGCAGGAAATCATCGCCGACGGCACCTACAAGAAGATCAACGACAAGTACTTCCCTTTCAGCATCCTCTGACAGCCCGGCGGGCGTAGGCCTACAAGGCCGGCGCCCGCCCCTGAACAAGCCTGCCCATGAACATCGATCTCTATGGCTTCGGCCCTGCGCTTGCCGCAGGCGCGCTGATGACCGTCAAACTGGCCCTCAGCGCCCTGTGCCTGGGCCTGCTGCTGGGCCTCGCCGGCGCCCTGGCGAAAACCTCCGGCAACCGCCCCCCGCAGTGGCTCGGCGGCTTCTACTCGACACTGGTACGCGGCATCCCCGAGCTGCTGTGGGTGCTGCTGATCTACTTCGGCACCGTCAACGGCCTGCGCAGCATCGGCCTGGCGCTGGGCGTCGGCAGCCTGGAACTCAGCCCCTTCGCGGCCGGTGTAATCGCCCTGGGCCTGTGCTTCGGCGCCTACGCCACCGAAGTGTTCCGCGGCGCCATCCTGGCCATTCCCAAAGGCCATCGCGAGGCCGGCTTGGCCCTGGGCCTGAGCACGTCGCGGATCTTCATCCGCCTGGTGTTGCCGCAGATGTGGCGCATCGCTTTGCCGGGGTTGGGTAATCTGTTTCTGATTCTGATGAAGGACACCGCGCTGGTGTCCGTCATCAGCCTGGAAGAAATCATGCGCAACGCGCAGAACGCCGTCACCGTCAGCAAACAGCCGTTCACCTTCTATATGGTCGCCGCCCTGATGTACCTGAGCCTCACCGTGGTCGCCATGGTTGCCCTGCACTTCATGGAGAAACGCGCCGCACGCGGCTTCGCGAGGGCTTCGCAATGAACTGGGAAGTGATCATCAAGTGGCTGCCGCGCCTGATGCAAGGCGCCACCCTGACCCTGGAACTGGTCGCCATCGCGGTACTGGCCGGGCTCATCCTGGCCATCCCGCTGGGCATCGCCCGCACCTCGAAGAAGTGGTACATCAGCGGCCTGCCCTACGCCTACATCTTCTTCTTTCGCGGCACGCCGCTGCTGGTGCAGCTGTTTCTGGTGTACTACGGGCTGGCGCAGTTCGACACGGTGCGCGAGAGCAGCCTGTGGCCCTACCTGCGCAGCCCGTTCTGGTGCGCCGCCGGGACCATGACCCTGCACACCGCCGCCTACATCGCCGAAATCCTGCGCGGCGCATTGCAAGCCATCCCCAAGGGCGAGATCGAAGCCGCCCGCGCCCTGGGCATGTCCCGCAGCAAGGCCCTGGTGCACATCATGCTGCCACGCGCCGCCCGCATCGGCCTGCCGGCCTACAGCAACGAAGTGATCCTGATGCTCAAGGCCAGCTCCCTGGCCAGCACCGTCACCCTGCTGGAGCTCACCGGCATGGCCCGCACGATCATCGCCCGCACCTACCTGCCGGTTGAGATCTTCTTCGCCGCCGGCATGTTCTACCTGGCCATGTCGTTCGTGCTGGTGCAGGCGTTCAAACTGCTCGAGCGTTGGCTGCGTGTGGACGCGTGCCAGGGCCGCTGAGCCTGCAAGGCGACCAGCTGCGTGAGCGCTTTCACGCACTGGACGCCTTTTTGGCCGAGCGTATCGATCTGTGGCGGCCCAAACCCTTCACCCAACTGACCCTACCTTGGGAAGCCAAGTATCCCGAGCTCGCCACCTGGCTGCGCGCCCGCCCCCTGGCCGAAGCCGAGGCTGTGCATAACTCGCTGTTGGACCTGGACGCCCCGGCGCCCTTCCCTGCTTTGGCCCGACAGGCACATGCGCTAAGCGCAGTAGGCCCGCTGCCGACCACTGACGTGCCCGCCGCCCGCCGCCGACTCAACGTCGACGTGCCCGGCCGTAAATGGCAGCAGATCGAAGCCTTCGCCGCTGCCCTGCCCTTCGCCGATTCCACCAGCCACTGGCTGGACTGGTGCGCCGGCAAAGGCCACCTCGGCCGCCGCCTGCTGCGCGATGGCCAGCACCTCACCTGCCTGGAATACGACCCCGCACTGGTCGCCAGCGGCGCCCAACTCAGCACCCATCACGCCCTGCCCGCCCACCACCAACTGCAAGACGTCATGGCCGACGACCTGCGCCTGCCAGCCTCCACTACCCCCGTCGCCCTGCACGCCTGCGGCGACCTGCACGTCCAGCTCATGCACCGCGCTACCCAGGCGGGCTGCCAGCACCTGGCCTTCGCACCCTGCTGCTACAACCGCACCCACGGCGCCTATCGCCAACTGTGCAGCGAACCCTCCGCCCTCTCCCTCACCCTCGAAGACCTCGGCCTGCCCCTCGAAGCCACCGTCACCGCCGGCGCCCGCGTACGCCGCCAACGCGACCAGTCCATGGCCCGCCGCCTGGCCTTCGACCTGCTGCAGCGCGAGCAACGCGGCACCGACCACTACCTGCCCTGCCCCTCACTGCCCGCCGCCTGGCTGGACAAACCCTTCGCCGACTACTGCCGCGACCTGGCCGCACTGCAGAGCGTACCCATAGGGCATGGTGTGGACTTCGACGACCTCGAAGCGCGCGGCTGGCAACGACTGGCCCAAGTCCGCAACCTCGAACTGCTGCGCGGCCTGTTCCGCAAGCCGCTGGAGCTGTGGCTGGTGCTCGACCGCGCCCTGTACCTGCAAGAGCGCCAGTACACCGCACAAGTCGGCACCTTCTGCCCGGAAACCCTGACGCCCCGCAACCTGATGATCATCGCCGAACGCACCTGAAGCCTGCGCAACCTGTGGATAACTCTGTGGGTAGAAGTGTGACGCGACGCATCAGTGCTGCGCCAGAACGCTGGAAAGCAGACTGGTCATTTTTCGGTCATGTCCGATTCGCCAGCGAAAACAGTAGCTTGCGAACGATGTCATCAAAACGACCTAATCGGCGAACGGTCGACCGGTTTGGCACGCCGAATGTGCATAAGCACTGACGGGTTAAGAGCTAAAGACGAAGAAATTATGCCGCAGGGGGGTTTACTCGCACGATCGAATGGCTATAATCAGCGCCCTCACTTGCCGGTATAGCTCAGATGGTAGAGCAACTGACTTGTAATCAGTAGGTCCCGGGTTCGATTCCTGGTGCCGGCACCATACAAAACAAGGGCTTGCAGCGATGCAGGCCCTTTGTTTTTGTCCCGCACGTAACAACGCACGTAACAAGCGCGCGACCGGCCCGTGCACACCCCCTGTAGGAGCGGCCAGTGGCCGCGAAGGCGTCGGTCCAGTCACCACTGCCCTAAGCCCCTATAAACTATCCCTCTTCCACATCGCGCAAACACCGCCCAGAATGCCAGCCGCCCTGGCGTTGCATATTTGCATGCCTCAGCGAATTGCGCTTCGCAAGGTGAAACAAATTTGATCTCAAGCGCGGCATTTGGGAAATCCCTGACACCCGCCCAGCGCTGGACGCCGTACCCTTTTCCACACTGGATACAAAATGGCCGGAGACATTCACCTTGTACCCTCATCACCGCAAGCGGTGACCTTGCTAGAGCAGATTCACAAGATCACCGGCAAATTCGACCTGGTGTTTGCCGGAGACGCCAAGCCTTGGAAACCGATGTCCGAAAATACGGTGATGCTGCGTTGAGGACGATGGGCTATGACACCAGAGTGGACATCTGCGGCCACGGCTTCCGCTCCATGGCGTGCAGCGCGCTGATCGAGTCCGGCTTGTGGTCGGAGACAGCCATCGAACGGCAGATGAGCCATAAGGAGCGCAACAATGTGCGCGCCGCGTATATCCACAAGGCCGAGTTCCTTGAAGATAGCCGGATGATCATGACTTGGTGTAGCCGGCTTCTGGAGGTAAACCGCGAGGATCATGTGACGCCGCATGAATTTGCCAAGCAGACGGGTGGAACCGTTATGCGCATTCGCAGTGCAAGGTGGGCCGAGTAGCCCGCCGCGCCACCGCTGCAAACCAGCTCCGTTTAAAAGGACCGAATCTTATACAAAAACAGCCGGCACAGCTTAGCGTCTATGGAAAACCAACATTTTCCACCGGGGGATAATTTTATCTACAGCCGCTAAGAATCTGAAATCCGGCAGCTTGACGATTTTATCCACAAGCGTAAACCACACATTGCAAGCGCTGCTAGGCAGCAAAATATGGCCCGAAACCCAAAAGGTCACGCCCCTCGTGAGACGGTTCATCCCAAGTACGATTCGCGTCCGGTAGCTTGTACGGTCACCACCCATGTGATGGATGCCTACTCAATATCGTTGCCTCTACGGCAACCACCCTACCCTCCTGCCCAGCAGCAACCTATGCGCTTGGCTATTTCGTGTGCGCCAACCCTTTGCCCGCCTCTTTCTTCAGGAAAGAGAAAGGCACTCAAAGCACTGCTGCAGCCCATATAGAACGGGGCTTTGCCGCAATCCTCCTCATGACAATCGGCGTGACAAACACCGAAGTCACCAGCCACAGCGATGCAGATGATGGTGCCGCAGACCATGGATTGGACTGCACCTGGCTGACAGCCAGGCATGCCCCGGTCATTACCTCGTTGCCTTCACCCGACTCAGGATCTCGCGGCGCTGGTTTCGTCAGCCAACGCAGCCTCCACCTGCCCACCGGCAACGGTGCTCAGGTAGTTAGATCATGAGATGCCCAAGCTCTTGGCCGTAAGCAGCCGTAAGTCCCGCGTAAGTGGACATCCCCACAGGCCGCAGGGGCCTTGATCCCTGATAACACTCAACATTCTTGGCGGGATGACGTGAGGAAGGTTTAAAAGGTTTGGCTTCGAGAGGAGTTCGATCATGGCATTGGTAGGTAGACGGGACGGGCGGGATTTTGGCTATGGCCGGCAATTGAGTTATGCCGGGCCACAGGCGTTGCGGGACATGTTTGGCGGCGGGCATTACGGCACGGTCAAGGCGCACAGTGATCGCTGGCAGGCATTTGTACGCTGGTGTCACTCGGAAGATGGGCCGGGGTTTAACGATGCGCGGCAGATTAATCGGCAGACCTTGATGGACTACGCCGGACATCTGCGTCAGCAAGTTGAACGAGGTGAGTTGGCCATCGCAAGATAGGCCGGGGATGTCTACCTTTCAGGGGGCAACCTAACGCTACCAGTTAGGTGTCTACAAAACCGAGGCGATCAGTATCCCGAGAACACAGCCATAACGGTGTGAGCATCATCGGGTCGCTTTGATAGGCATCCTTCCCCTATTCCGGTAGTCTGCGGATAGGGTAAAACAGAAGCGAAACCGTCATGTGGATTAAAGAATTCTCCATCGAAAACATCAAATGTTTCGAGCAGCAGACCTTGAAGTTCGATCAGCAGAATACTCCCTACCAGTGGATTACATTTCTCAGTGAGAACGGCTGCGGGAAAAGTACAATTCTGCAATCGCTCGGCTTGCTGCTTGCCGGGCCAGACAGTATCCCCAGCCTGCTGCCTCGCCCCACTGGCTGGCTGCGCGATGAAAAGATGGCGGGTAAAATATCTATTCGAGTTCACCAAGGTCCTATGGATCCAGGGGACTTTGGCGAGGAAAAACGTCGACGCGTTTTCGCCTACAGCTACCATATTACAGGTGACCGGGCTGTCACAATCCGGAACAAGATCCACACCGCACCGGGTATTCACGAAAACCCGGATCGGGCTTTGAGCTGGCTTCGGCAGAACGCATTCACGAGCAAGGGGCAAGGTTGGTTCTGCGCAGGTTACGGACCTTTTCGACGACTTACTCGCTCTCATCAGATCATTGTGCCGACCCTGGAGCCGCAAGCTCGACATAACAACTTCATCAGCCAATTCCAGGAAGACGAAGCGCTGGCGGTTTTTGAACGCTGGATGGTCTACCTAGATTATCGAATTGCTAAAGACGGTCATGAAAAAGACCGCAGGACCTTGAAGTACGGTATCGAGGCCATCGACAGTCTCTTACCGGATGATGTCCACTTCGATTCCATCTCCTCCGAAGGACGCATCCTCTACAGCGTCAATGGAGAAAAAGTACCCACGCTCTCGCTCAGTGATGGGTATCGGAGCATCTTGGCGTTTGCGGGCGATTTGGTCTGGCGCTTGCTGCTAGCGTTTCCTGAGAGCAAAAACCCAGCTCACGAGCAAGGCGTGGTGCTGATTGACGAGTTGGACATCCATCTGCATCCGCTGTGGCAAAGGGACATTGCCCTCAAGCTCAGATGTGCGTTCCCCAAGCTTCAATTCATCGTGACCACCCACAGTCCCTTGGTCGCCGCAGGCGCGGGCGAAGATGCGTTGACCGTTAAGATTTCGAAGGGCGACAAGGGCGCTACATTCCATCCAGTGGATAACCTACACAAGCTATCCGTAGACAAGATATTGACTACAGAGGCGTTTGGCTTGGTGTCAGCATATTCGCCACAAACCAACGAAAAAATGGAACAGTACTCCCAGTTATTCAATAAACCGGACAAAACGCGTGCGGATAAGGCCGCTCTGAAAAAGCTCCAGCCCCAGATCAAAGATCTTACGAGCGTCCCATCTGGCGCTCAGGAACTGGATCGGAGGATTGATAAACTCCTGGCGAGCTTTATAGATGATCAAGCTTAAGCGACCGTTAAAACCCCAAATTCTCAAGCAGAATGAAACGACTTGGACGGCTGATTACCTAGCAGCCAAGGCATCTGGTGATACTGACGCGATCGACGCTGCAGAAAGGAAATATCGCCATAAAGAAATCAAGAATGCCTTACGCGACATGCACCAGCGTAAGTGTGCCTTTTGTGAATCTTTCATTGAGCATGTTTCTTACTCTCATATCGAGCACTTCAAACCTAAAAAGCGCTATCCGAAAATGCTTGTCAGATGGAGCAATCTCCTGCTGGCTTGCGGTGTGTGCAACGGGACGGCCTATAAAGGTGAAAAATTCCCGACTGCGGCTCAAGATGGGCCTCTTATTAACCCGGCTAACGAAAATCCTGACGATTTTCTAACCTATTTATTTGATCCTGTGGCGAATGTAGCGTTGGTCGGTTACAAACATCCCCGAGGGAAAACCACCATTGATACGCTAGGCCTAAATCGTCCAGATTTAGCAAAAGACATTCGATGCCAAGTTGTCAAAAAATTATTCGCCTTGCGAAAGATTATTGATCAGCCAAACGTTCAGGACGATGTTCGACAGCCCATGCTAGACATCCTATTCGAAGCGGCTGACAGCGGCCAACATTACTCCGCGTTTGCAAAGGCATTGCTACCCTGAATGAATTGCTCCGGCTTTTTTTGACACTGTTCAGCCTAAATGCCGTCCTAGCTTGAGAAGCTCAACTAACAGCGGCTTCTGGTCGCTTCTCGCCCTTCTTGACCGGCAGAGATCGATCGGAAGCGGGCGATCACCCTAGTTCGAGCACTACCCGCGGCGTGCTTGAGTTCGCGTTTAAGGGTACGACATCGTTTGGTCATCAGACACCTCTCTAGGACAAGCATTTTCGCCTAGATGGGTGTCCAATCTCATCAGACCACTACATTGCTTTTATGGGTTGGTTGCCGGAGGGGGTAGACCAATCAAGCCCTTTAACTCCTCAATCGAATGGTCAGATGGATCCCACCGGACGACCTCATGCTTGAGAGTGCTGATTAATCCGTCCACTGAACGGACCTTGTAACATAAATCCCTAAGTATTCGAGCCATCTTCAGTTCATTTTGATCCGGAACACGATAGCGGGTTACCACCTCAATATAACACTCGTTACGCCCATCATAAATTTCACGATTGACGCCGCTACGCAGCACGACTAGGCGCAGATCTTCCTTGCTTTCGAAGTCCGGTAGCAGGTGGCTATAGCTGTCAATGACGCAATTCTCAACGATTGCCAGATGGAATAATAAAGAGTCGCTTTCTAATTCAAATTTCTTATTATAAGTAGAGTAATCAAGGACATTGACTAGTAAGCCTTCCAGCACTGCAGTCAAGCGTTCACAGTACTCGCTAAGCACCACGTCCTTCTTGAACGAGGCGATCTCTAGAGATGCCTTGGAATGAATAAAACACAGCAGCGTATCAATGAAGATATTCACATCTTTTTCTAGCGCCAAAATGACCCTGAGATTTGCATTCGACTCGACTAATCTACGACTTTTATAGTCCCGACTGTGGTTGCCTATCCTGTCTTCTAGAATTGCCAGCAATTCGTTAGCAGCTACCGATAGACTCTCGCACTTGGGCAGCCGGATCCGGAAGTCGCTGTATGATATGGAGTCATGCCAATAGCTGTACATAGACTTATATTTGCTGATAACCGCCTGATCACCGGCATCCTTGTGCAACGCGTGAAGCGTCTCAATCACCGGTGCAAAATCAACTAGAACCCGTTCCTGGTGATCCGTGGGGCGCACCATCTCAAAAAACTCAGGAATTGAGAGGCTTTCTGAGAGGTATCCTATCTGACCATTGGCTTTTCTAAGCCCTACAAACAGTTGTGTGTTTTTTCCTTTTTCGCCTTCCATTTCACACCTATTGGTCAAGAAAAAATGATTATTACTCACGCCATCGCCGCAGTAGAACAGGTCATTGGTCTGTCCGGGATTGGATAAGGAGAATTATGCTAGACCAATGTACTGCGGGTGCAAAGCTTAGTAGTGAGAAGCGGAATACCCACCTTCGCTGCCTGAAACTCAAACTGGTTCGTCAGAGTCGCCTTTGGCAATGTCCGCTATGGGGCGTCCGCTGCCTGTCGCCACGGCAGCTTTTGGCGGACTCCTACCTATTCTCGAAGGAGGGGATGATCAACAACGTTCGAATTCGGGAGGTTTAGCATTCCGTATGCGGCTCTGAATTACTTGCAGACCGACAACGTGCTGACATCTAAAAAATCCCGAGTTCGATTCCACCGAACGCCATAACTAGCTGATTTTTTTATAGTTACTAGTTGGGGTACGCCGAATTTTCCAGCGAACTCCAGATGCCCGAAAAACCTACTCTCGCCGAAACATACCGTTCGTCTGGTACCGGCACCATAGTTTGGACGAGAAAGGCTCACCGCAAGGTGGGCCTTTTTTGTTTGTGGTTTTTGTGGGTGTCCGGCCCGCGCACAACCCCTGTAGGAACGGTCCTTGTGGGAGCGGTCCGTGGCCGCGAAGGCGTCGGTTCAGTCGCCACCGCCTTAGCTCCTATCAAATATCTCCCTCCCACCCGCATGCAAACGCCGCGCAGAATTCCGGCGACTATGGCTTTACGTGTTTGTGCGCCCTAGCGAACTACGCTTCGCAAAGTGGTGCGATTTCGACCTCAAGCGCGGCATCTAAGAAATCCCCAACACCCGCCCAGCGCTGGACGCTGTACCCTTTTCCACACTAGGTACAAAATGGCCGGAGACATTCACCTTGTACCCTTATCCCCGCAAGCAGTGACCTTGCTGGAGCAGATCTACAAGATCACCGGCAAATTCGACCTCGTGTTTGCCGGAGTTGCCAAGCCATGGAAACCGATGTCCGAGAACACGGTGAACGCTGCGTTGAGGACGATGGGCTACGACGGTAAGGTGGACATCTGCGGCCACGGCTTTCGCTCCATGGCGTGCAGCGCACTGATCGAGTCCGGATTGTGGTCGGAGACGGCCATCGAGCGCCAGATGAGCCATAAGGAGCGCAACAATGTGCGCGCCGCGTATATCCACAAGGCCGAGTTCCTTAAGGAGCGCCGGATGATTATGATTTAGTAGAGCCGGTTTCTGGAGGCGAACCGCGAGGACCATGTGACGCCGAATGAATTTGCCAAGCGGTTGGGTGAGAACGTCACGCGCATTTGCACTGCTAGGTGGGCCGAGTAGCCCGCCGCCCCACCGCTACAAACCCGCTGTGAAGTTACACGCCGCGCCGCATGAAGCTCCTCCTCGCGGGTCCTTTTAAACGGGGCTGCAAAGCCGCCTCGATTAAAAGGACCAAACCGTAGAGAAAAACAGCTGGCACAGCTTAGCGTCTGTGGAAAATCAGTATTGCCCACCGGGGGATAGTTTTATCCACAGGCGCTAATTATCTGAGTTCAGGCCGCTTGACGACTCTTGTCCACAGGCGTAAACCAGAAATTGCAAGCGCTGCTGAAGCAGCAAAATGTGGCCGGAAACCTGAAAGGTCACGCCCCTCGTGAGGCGGTTCATCCCAAGTACGATTCGCGTCCGGTAGCTCGTACGGTCACTACCCATGTGATGGATGCCTCCTCAACATCGTTGCCACTGCGGCAACCACCCTACCCTTCTGCCCAGCAGCAACCTACCCGCTTGGCCGTTTCGTGTGCGCCAACCCTTTGCCCGTCTCTTTCTCCAGGAAAGAGACGGGCACTCAAACCACTGCTGCAGCCCATATAGAACGGGGCTTTGCCGCAATTCTCCTCGTGACAATCGGCGTGACAAACACCGAAGTCACCAGCAACAGCGATGTAGATGATGGTGACGCAGACCAAGGAATGGACTGCACCTGACTGACAGTCAGACATGCCCCGGTCATTGCATTGCTGCGTTCACCAGGCTCACGATCTTCAGGCGTTGGTTTAGTCAGCCAGCACTGCCTCCACCGGTCCACCGGTAACGGTGTTAAGGAGGCCAGATCATGAGATGCCTTTGCTCCCGGACGTAAGGAGCCGCCAGTCCCGCGTAGTGGACATCCCCACAGGTCGCAGGGGCCTTGATCCCTGATAACTCTCAACACTCCTGGCGGGATGACGGGGGGCGAGGATCGGAGATCGGAAGATGAGGTGACCGACATGGCATTGGTGGGTAGACGCAATGGCCGCAATTTCGGCTACGGCAGGCAACTGAGCTAGCAGGGCCGCAGGCGTTGAAAGAGATGTTCAGCGGCGGCCACTACGGCACGGTCAAGGCACACTGTGATCGGTGGCAGACATTCGTGAAGTGGTGCCGCTCAGAACAGGGGCCCGGCATCAATGATTCGCGGCAGATTGATCGAGAGATCTTGGTAGATTACGCAGCGTACCTGCGCGACCTGATTATGCGCAGTGACCTTGCTGTCAGCACCGCACAAAACCGCCTATCCAGCGTTAACAGGACCCTGGCAGCGCTTCGCGGTGATCAGTACGTGACATTGCCCAGTCCGAGCAAGGCTTTGGGTATGCAGCGCACCGGGGTTCGACAGTCGGTGCCGCAGGGCCAAGACCGCGAACAGGTTAAACAGATCGTCGATGTGCTTTGCCGCCATCATCAACTACGGGCCGCCGCGATTGTCTTGTTGGGGCGAGCTACCGACATGCGCTTGCGTGAGACCATCCTAGCCGGCTTGCTACGGCTGAGCCGTGAGGCTAACGGCCTAGGCAGGATCAACATCCAGGATGGCACCAAAGGCGGCCGAGCTGGCGCCTCAGCTCCACGATGGATTGCGGTGGACCACCATACTCAAGACGCACTTGGGTTTGCACGGCAGGTGTCGCCTAGTGTTAGCCGTAGCCTGATTGCGCCAGACGAAAGCTATCTGAATGTTCTGCAGGAAATCGTCCGCCCAGCACGGGACATCCTGCATGCGCACAACCTCAAAGGCTTTCATGAGCTAAGGGCGGCGTACGCATGTGAACGCTATGAGCAAATCGCCCAACACCCCGCGCCCATCAACGGCGGCCAATGTTGCCAGGTAGATGGGAAACTTGATCATGAAGCTCGGAGACAGATCAGCTATGTGCTGGCGCACGGGCTTATCGATGTGGTCGCGGCCTACATTGGACGACGCATATGAGTAAGCCATTCGATATGGAACTGTTCTTGGCTGCGGTGCTGACGGGATCGTACGCAACGCGGCAGCGCCATTTACGGCAAGCAAAGCACATCCAAGCGGAGATATCTGAACGCTGGCAGCTAGAAATACCTTGGGGTTGAAAGAAAAAGCATGTTGTTTGATTTCTCAACCATTGACTAGCGAGACCATGCAAGGCGACTCGATATTACTACTTGCTAACAGTGCGGCTGCTGGCTCGTCGTTTAGAAATAGCATGGGTCTTCAAGTGCTAAGAAGATCTGACTTTAACGACCGACCGCAACCGACCCATAACGGACATTAACGGGTGAATCTCTATACCTAGTGACGGCGCGCATATCGACCATTATCTTTGATGACTGGGCCATTGCTCAACAACGTTTTTCGCGATCCAACCGTTCATCAATCACTCGATCGTCAAGCGCGATAGCTTAGAGAAGCGCACGAAGGACGTCGGCGTCGACAACGCGAAGCTCTATCGGTGGATCAAGCGGCTTCGTAATTGGCATGAGGTGCTAGCGCTGATTCCCCGTGAAAGCTGGTACCGCTGATCTCGACCCAAGTGCGTGAGCAGGACGATCGATCTGAAAACAATGTTTTATTGCTATGCAATAACATATTTGTTATGTGACGCCGCCTGATTCTATGGAGCTTGCCCTCCAGTGGCTGCATAGCCCTGGCGTCAAATCGACCCTTGCTTACCACAGATCAGTACCTCCGCAGGCCATAGCTTGCGGACATTAGGAGCTTTTATGACAAGCGCTTCAGCCTCATTCGCTTTTCTCACAGCCCTGGCCGCCCAGACCTTTCGGCTTTACAACCTGGGAGCTCGACCATCACCCTAGGCGAATTGAGCGCTTCAGGTCAGGCGGGCGTAGAACTTCACACCGAGAATGTACTGACATCCGTCGATGTGCTGGGCGAGGATCAGGTTGAGGGAAAAAGCGTGATGAATAGCTGGCAGTTGCTGGGCCAGATGCCTGGTATCCGAATAGCGGAGACAGGCCGGGGGGCCGGGTCAGGTACCCCCAAGCTTGCGAGCAGTGCCTTGCTTAGCTCAGCAAGCACGCAAAGCAAGGCTTGCCAAAAATACTGTATGTACATACAGCAAATACTCATGACGTGGGTGACCCGCGAGAGGGCCCGGCAGCCCACTTCCGCAAACCTGGAGGAAAGCGTAAAAACGCTGGATGGCATTTTGCATCCACCCGTGTAGCTGTATAATTTTCACCACCGCCACAGAATCACCGGCGATCGAGAAGGTCAAATTATTCCAAATAATCTGAACCTCAAGGAAATTATATAACTGCTTTAATATTTAAGTGATACCTCCAATGCCGATACGGAAAAGGATTGCCCAGCTACTCAAAGGAAACCCAGGGCTGAAAGCTCGCGATATTGCGAAAGCTCTGGAGTGCGACCGGAAAGAGGTAACTAAATGCTTATACGACCATCTAGATGTTTTTGTCCAGGATGATAATTTCGTATGGCAGCTAAAGAAGGATGCAAGTTTTGTTTTGGAGTTTACCTCTACAGGGACATGGATAACCCAAGAACACTTTGAGAAGTCACTCTTAAAGTCCGGATCACCGCTAGATGCTATTCATGGGCATGTAGTATTAAAAATTCAGAAGGAACGAAAAGTCCTTCTTTGTGCAGCCGCGCGAATCCTAGCGCTTGCCAATCAACTGATTTTTTCAAAAAAAACAGTTGAAATTGATTTCACAGAGAACAAGTCGACGCTCTCTTACTTGAATCGATCGGGCTTTATCGATCGGCTGGATCGGGCGGTTAAAGTTCTTCCTCGCCGACCGCCTACCTCGGCAGCCCAACAGTACAAAGCCAATAATGCTGGATTGGTAGAGCTGCTAGAGATCAAGCCTAGCAGCAGCGATAACCCAGCGAATGAGAGCGTACCTGAGAGTATCAAGCACAGCTTCGTCGAGGCGTTTGGCGTGCAACATGCCAATAAGCTGTTTACCCTCGTCAGCGAGTTTGTGGGCAATGTAGAGGAACATTCAGACACCCAAATACCTGGGTTTGCCGGGCTACAAAGCTACAGACGTAACGGTTCAACGTGCCTGGTGGCGGTGATTTCGGATTCAGGCAAAGGTATCTGCGCGACACTACGCCCTGCGCTTGATGTGCATTTTCCTGAGATAGCCAACCAGTTCCCAGGCTCGCAAAAAAACTCAGACCCTATGTTGATTATTCATGCGATGAGATATAGAGGGCTGAGCAGACTGGGCAAAGGCAGGGGTGCCGGCTTGAATGCTAGCCAATATCAAGCGGAGAAGTTGAATGCTACGATTAAAATCAGGCAGCAAAATTTTTCTGTAGCGCTTACTTTCAAAAATCAGGGCCTTCATGGTCATGAGTGGTCCTTAGACTTACCGAAACTTTCGGGAACACATATTGTCTTCGAATTTACTCTTGACATTTAAGATATTTCTGGTTAAACTGAAGAAATGAACGAGAATATTAGAATTATAGACCTTCGGGATTTCACGGACGGAAGCAACCCCTACGGTACAGCTAGGGGTAGGAAGGCTCATGCTCAATTAATTGATTTTATTGATTCAAAGATGAAATCAAAAACAATTGGTATATCCCTCAAGAGAATTGAAGGCGCTGACATTTCCTTTCTCCGTGAATGTTTAATCTACACCTTTAAACGATACGCTAAACAGATAGCGTTTTTTGTTAGAGATATTGCAGATGAAGACATAATCGACAATCTAAATGGTGCAGCTTTATCAGGTGACTACATAGTTACGTGCTGGACCAGCAACAAATGCTTCTTCGTCGGCCCTAAACCATCCGAGTCCAGCAGAGCCCTTCTGGACGCCGTTACCCAGAAGCGATCAGCGACCACTGTCCAAATCGCCCAAGCTCTAGATATGAGCGTTCAGAACGCTAGCACCCGCCTCAAACGTCTATCCGAGGACGGCTTCTTGGTGAGAGCTGAGATGACCGCTGAAAGCGGCGGGAAAGAGTTCGTCTACCACGTGATTGGCAATTCTGCTTAAATGGGTTGCTTTATCGAGAAAATGAGGTATGCTCTTGCCGTGTCTCTTTTTTTGAGTTCTGGTTAAACCGGATCATTGATTGAGATGGGTACGGTGACTAGGAGGACCCTGCATGAAAGCGCACTACGAGATTCACGAGTCGAAAAATGGCGAAATGCGCTTTCAGCTCAAAGACCCCAAAGGAATGGTGATCCTCTCCAGCACCGTGTACACCAGTCGGGCCAGCTGCGGTAAGGGAATTGAGTCCTGTCGTGAGCACTCTCCATTCGACCGGTTCTACAGCAGGAGCGAGACAGGGGAGCATTCATTTAGCTTGAGGTCGTCCAACAACAGGATCATCGGCCACGGAGGCAAGCAAGCCACCGCTAATGATCGGGACGCAGTGATTTCAGCAGTTAAGAAATATGCGCCGACAGCGCAAATCGTCAACTACAGCGAAGAAGGAGAGGGAAAATGTAAAGCCACCTGACCGAAGAAAAACTTCGTAGATGAGATACCGGAAAGCGAGTGCAATCGCCGTACGGTGGAGTGGAATGCTTCAAGCGAACAACAGTATTCCCATGTTCCGCACATCAGTCAAGCATCGACTGCAGAACTTCTCAGCTACGGCAATGAACTGGATCGCCCCTCGGCGACCCGAAGCCGCTATGCGCGGAATTCAAAGGAAATACTGAAATATGAACACTGAAAATCAGCATCATCAACACCATATCACCGTTCAAATTGCTGGCGATGACCTGCAGTTCCGTCCGGTTCATCTGGAAGATCGCACTCCCACTGGAGCGCAAATTGCGGCGGCGGCAGACTTCACGCCTGATCAATTGCCGGTCATCCTCCAACTGCTGCCCTCGGGGGCTCTTGAAGACATTCGCCCGGACGAGATTGCCAAGATCACTGATGACCTGAACCGTTTCATCGTGGTCGAGTCGGATCGGAAATACCTTCTGACCGTGGATGGCGCCCGATTTGAATGGCCATGTCACCATATCTCCGGTCAAACCATCCGCATCCTGGCGGACATCGCAGACAACAAGCGGCTGCTGCTCGAACGTGAAGACGAAGCTGACAAAGATATCGAGAACAACGAGTTCGTTGACTTGGACGAGCCGGGGGTCGAGCGCTTCATCACCCGTAAAGCCATCTGGAAGCTGAATGTCCAGGGTGTGGTTTACGAGTTCGAGACGCACACGGTGAGCGTTGGTGAGGCCATGATCAAAGCCAAACTCGATACGAACCAAGCCTGGCAGATCTTCCTCATGGTCAGTGACCAGCCGAAGAAGGAGCTCACCATCAATGACGTGATCGATCTGCGCGCCCCAGGTATCGAGAAGCTTCGGTTGACTCAAAAGGACGTAAGTAACGGCGAGGTCCCGCAGGTACCACGCCGTGAGTTCAGTCTGCTGCCAAAGGACGAGCAGTATCTGAACGCGGCGGGCCATCAATGGGAAACCCGCTTGAACACTGACGGTGGTCGCTGGCTGGTGATCAACGACTACCAACTTCCTCCTGGTTACTCCCACGCAATGGTTCAGCTGGCACTGAACGTGCCGGCTGGCTATCCAGCCGCAATGCTCGACATGTTCTACGTCCATCCAGCAGTGCGACTGGCGAACGGGGCAGAGATCGCTCAGACCCAAATGGTGGGCCACATCGATGGCGTCAAGTTCCAAGGCTGGTCCCGTCACCGGGCTTGGAATCCGGCAACGGACAACATCACCACCCAACTCGCGATGGCAGACGGTTGCATCATGAAGGAGGTAGGCCTGTGAAAGCCCATTCTCGTCTGGTGCTGACGGACGAGATCCATACCTCGCTTCGGGAACACCTGTTCCCGGGCGACGGTAAGGAAGCCGCAGCCATCCTCATTTGCACTTGCTCGCTTGGCAGCAACCTGAAACTTCTCAGCCAAGAGCTGATTTTGGTACCGCACAAGGAGTGCTCAGTCCGTACTCCTGACTCACTCACCTGGCCAGGCAAGTACCTAGAGGACGCCATCGATAGAGCGCTCGTGGGCGCGCGCTCAATCATTTTGGTCCACTCCCATCCTGGCGGTTTGTACGAGTTCTCTTGGGTCGACGATGCGAGCGATGCCAGCACTATGGTTTCGCTAGCTCAGGGGGTGGAGTCCATTCACGGCTCGGCCATCATGGTGCCGTGCGGAGCTATGCGCGCGCGCATTTATCATCCTGACCAAACGTGCGAAGACATTGAGCTGGTCACGGTCCCCGGAGACACGATCCTTTTCTGGTCGAACGACGCGGAAGAGCACCTAACGCCTCCTATGGCATTTACTTCGCAGATGACCCACGCACTCCAGCGACTGACGGTCGCGGTGATTGGGGTCTCAGGCACCGGCTCGATCGTCGCGGAGCAAGTGACCCGCTTGGGGTTTGGCAAAGTCATCCTGGTTGATCATGACCATGTTGAAGAGAAAAACCTTAATCGTATCCTCAACTCGACTATCGCCGATGCCCAGTCAAAACGCCCTAAAGTTGAGATGTTTGCAGAGGCCATCGAGCGGATCCGTGGCCCCAACGTCGCCGAGCCAATTAACAACTCGGTGCTCTCGCGCGAAGCTGTTTTAGCGGTAGCTAACGCTGATGTCATTTTTTGCTGCGTCGATACGCACCAAGGCCGGATGATCTGTGATCTGATGGCATCATGCTTCCTAACGCCATTGTTCGACGTAGGGGTAAAAATTCCTACCCGTCCCACCGAGTCAGATGGGAGAGCAATTCACGACGTTCAGGGGCGAATTGACTACGTCAAGCCAGGCGGCGCCACACTGGCCGACCGTAAAATCTACACCCCAGACTCGCTCTACGCTGAGGCACTGCGGAGCACTAACCCCAACGCACATCGTGATCAAGTGGAGCATGGCTACATCTCCGGTGTTCAGGAAGAAGCCCCTTCTGTGATCACGCTGAACATGCGAGCAGCCAGTGCTTGCGTGAACGAGTTCATTGCCCGGGCGTTCCCGTTTCGCGAAGAACACAACTCCAAATATGCCCAAACAAATTTCACGCTGTCTGGGTGCCTGGAGGACTTCGAACACGAGGACTCATTCAGAAAAGCGCCTAACCCTAAACTGGCGCAAGGAGGGAAAGAACCCCTTCTGGGGCTGCCTGACCTCGGAGTACGGCCATGACCTTCTTCCGAAATCTGCTAGCCAACACACTGCTCTGGCTGGAGCCATACCTCCCTCCTCGAAGACTGATCGTCGTCAAGGGAGATTCTCTTCCGGTCAAGATGCCAATTCGCTCGCTCGTACTTGCCAGGGACGGCAGAGAAGACTGGTGCATCGGTTTTCGATGCCCATGTGGCTGCGGCCGAACCATTGAACTGCTTGTGATTGAGGAGGCCCGTCCTCGCTGGAGTTACACGTTGAATCCAGCTGGCCTGCCGTCCCTTCATCCGTCCGTATGGTTGAACAATGGTTGCCGGTCTCATTTCTGGGTCAAAGACGGTCGCATCAAATGGGTGTGATCGCCCTCATGAGTAAAAACTAACGAATGAACGAGGTTAGACCATGACCATACACATGGGCGGCTTGGAAAAACTGGGTAAAAGCATGCAAGCCCAAAACCTGGACATCTAAAAATTCAGGCTCAAAACCGGGGCAGTGAAGTTTGATTGCTTATTTTCCATGCGAGGAGACTATGAGCTTTCACTAACGACACGTGGCGCAAATCCGAGTTTTTTCCTATTCCCCATCACGAAAACATTTCAGATGGCGACCTATCTCAAAGGAGAAAATTCGAACTTGGTAAATGTGCTGCGCACACATGGCCTCTCAATGAAGGGCTTCAGCAGCACACAGTTTTTCAAGGGCTTGGACAAAATCGTCCCAAGCGTCGCCCATACGAACAATGTACCGACGACATCCGAAATCCTTCAGTTGCGACATGACATGGAGGAGCGGGATCGGCCATTCTTTGACACGTGGGTACCTTGGACAACTGGAGGCCCATCCGCTAAGAACAAGAAAAAAACGTTACTGCTGCTGGGTCCTGTTGCCCTCATCTATAGCGAGAAAAACAGCGCATCGTCGAGATGGAGCTCCGTCGAGCTTGATCGGTAGTGCCAATAGACAATGCTATAGACACGAAGGCTGCCGATAAAATCATTTTCAGCGGAGACGCTCTGTGAAAAGCCACACTGCGGGCCCTCATGAAGCACTGTCATAGTTACGGCGACGCCTCTGACGGTCATCATAAAGCCCTTTTCGCTTGGGGCTCTACACTTGGCATCCGCTAACTTAACCCTGATCAGTACCGTGATTCTGAGGTATCGAGAGTGGGAAGGGCAGCTTCGAGACACTTTGTGCCCCTCCCCAGCTATTGTTCGAAAGCGGTGATCTCACTGAAGCGTTCAAAATGTCTTCAGCAGCAGACGTCCTCTTGCATAGCAGCAATCGACAGGGCCCCAATATTCCAGATTCGATTCCACAGAAGGCCATAGCTAGCTGATTTTTTTATAGATACCCTTTGAGGTACGTCGAAAAATCCACCAAATTCCAGTCCCGCCAAAATCGGGGCCTCACAGCAAACAACCGTTCGTCTGGTGCCGCACCATAGTCTGACGAGAAAGGCTCACCGCAAGGTGGGCCTTTTATGTTTGTGGTTTTTGTGGGTATACCCGGCCCACGCGCAACCCCAGTAGGAGCGACCCGTGGCCGCCAAACCTTCGGCCCACTCACCACCGCCCTAAGCCGTTACCCAACATCTCACCAACCCGGCACGCGAACACCGCACACCTACAACTGCGACTACAGTTCTATGAAATCAAGGAAGCCAAACCCACCATGGACACCTCCCTTTTTCCAAATCATCACTGATCATCGTCTCGGCGACAGGCATGTCCAAGGACGCCCTGCACATCCATGGCTGCATGGCGATTTACCTAGCCTTGGTCGTTTTCATACGCCGCTACCTGTTCTACATCGGCTGGGCGGTTGTATTGAGGCTGGCTTGCCCCGGAAAGTGGCTCGATGGACGGATGACATCGCGACATTCGGATACTGGCGATGGGAGGCCAGCGTGCACGACGTTTCGAACACATTATTTTGGCCAACGGTGTTTAAGCTGGGTTGGATGGTGAAAGCACGGTACACGAATGCCAAAAGTGAATATCGTTAGGTGTAGATCATGTTCGGGTATCGTCCATACCCAGGCTTGGGGGCAATCTGTTTGCTTGGTCAACGCTTTGCTACGCTTTTTGCCTAGCAAAAGAATTGCTATGACCACCGCCTTAGTTAGCTACCTGTAAAAAGTGGCTCTGCAGCGATTCTCCTCGCGAGAGCCAGCCTGACAAACACCCAAGTCACCTTAACAAGCGCCACTTACCCCAAAGCGAAAAGAATCACTCCGCCGGCTGCATACCAAACCCAACACCAAACCGGTTCCAAGCATTGATAGTGGCGATGGCAAAGGTGAGGTCAGTCAATTCACGATCGTCAAACTGTCGGGCCACTACTCTGTAGATTGCCTCGGAAGCGCCATTGTCGGCCAGAAGGGTCAAGGTGTCGGTCCACAGCAAAGCAGCGCGTTCACGGTCTGTGAAAAATGGAGTTTCATGCCAAGCCGAGAGGGCAAACATACGCCGTGGGGTTTCCCCAAGCGCGATGGCATCGCTGGTGTGCTTATCGATGCAATAGGCGCATGAGTTAAGTTGGGAAGCGCGTATCTTGACCAGCTCGTGCAGCGACTTTTCGAGAGACGATTCGCCCATCGCTTTTTCCAGACCCAGCAGGGCTTTGTAAGTGTGTGGGGCAACGTGTGCATAATTCACGCGTGGGGCGGTCATGGTGATGTCCTCTAAAGTAGCCCGGTGGATGTCCGGGAACGCGCTCACTTTATTGGTCGGGATGTAACTCATAAATCGGCTAAAATCGTAAGCATTAGACGACTATCCGGACAATCATGGCTTTTGACCGACTTGAGGCGATGCGAGCGTTTTGCCGCATTGTTGAATTGGGCAGCTTTACCCGCGCCGCAGAGGCGCTCGCCATAGCAAAGACTACGCTGTCAGGCCAGATTAGGGCTTTGGAGGATCAGCTAGGGCTAAAGCTGCTGCACCGCACTACTCGTCGTGTGACTGCTACCACGGACGGTGCTGCCTATTACGAGCGGGCACGCAGGGTGCTGGAAGACATCGACGAGTTGGAAGCCAGCGTCTTGCAAACGCGCTTCGTCGCGCGCGGCAAGATCAAGGTAGATATGCCTTCGCCCGTAGGCCGTTTCTTGCTGATCCCTGCGCTGCCAAGCTTTGTGAGCGACTACCCGGACATCCAATTGGATCTGGGCTGCAGCGAGCGAGTGGCGGACTTGGTTCAGGAAGGCATCGACTGCGCTATCCGCGGCGGCCTGGTGACCGATCCGGACCTAGTGTGCCGACCCATCGGGCAGATGCGGTTTGCACTGTGCGCATCGCCCATATACCTGAATGAACATCCGCCGGTAAACAGTCCGCAAGACCTCACGCAGTTGCGCTATCTGGCTTTTGTGTTTCCCGCCAGCGGCAGGCAGAACTTGGTGCGGCTGGAATGTAGTGGTCAAAGCGTGCTGATCGAGCAGACTCCAGCTATGCGATTCAACAGCGGTGGTGCCTACATGGCGGCGGCGCAAGCGGGATTGGGCTTTGTGGCCTTGCCGCTGTGCGAGGCACAGGCGTTGCTGGCAGATGGCAAGCTGGTGCAGCTACTGCCGGAGTGGCACTTGCCGAGCATGCCAATGAGCTTGGTATACCCCTATTCAAGGCGCCTGTCCGCCCGCGTACGAGCGTTTGCAGAATGGGCAACGGCAACGATGGGGCAGGATCCGCTCTGGCGTTTGTAGGGCTCGGAACCTGCTGGAACAGCGAGTGGCCACAAGCGTAGTTACAGCCACATCCTGATTACCGTAGGTCATCCCACCCCAACCTCCCCAACCACTCCTCATACCTCCCCGGCCATTCCCTCGTCGGCGCATCCCCCTCCCCAACCCAAACCCATGCCCCCCGTCGCATACCGATGCATCTCCACAGCCACCCCACGCTGCTCACACGCCGCGGCCATGATCAGCGTATTGTGGGGATCCACCACCGAGTCATCCTCCGCCTGCACCAAGAACTCGGGCGGTGTGCTCTCTGTCACGCGGTTCTGCACAGACCACTTAGCCTCTTCTTGTGCCGACGCATCTGCCCCCACCAGTACCTTGTGGGTCGAGGTATAGGTGTAAGGCCGCTCCAACGTGATAGGCGGATAGATCAACGCTGCTCCTTCGGCGACGGCAGCTATCGAATCAATGCTGTCCTGCGCTGCATAGGTCTGAGAATCGCCAAGCGTTGCGGTCATGCCCATCAGATGGCCACCGGCTGAAAAGCCCAGTAGCGAGACGTGGCTTTCCCGGCTGCGGACAATGCGCAGCGCGCGCTGTGCATCTTGCATTGCGACGACGTTGCCGGCGTTCCAGCCTTCACTCGGCAAGCGGTAGGCCAGCACGTACGCGGTGTACCCGCGCTGCGTCAGCCAATCCGCCATGGGCCATCCCTCGCCTCCCAGTTCGATCCGTTTGTACCCGCCACCGGCGGCGACCATCACCGCTTTTCCGTTGGGTTTATCGGGTTTGAAGATTTGAAGATAGGGGCGAACGACGTTGCTTAGAGAGCCATGGGATGTGAGCGTGTTGTCTCCCGACGGGCCGCCTCCGCCTGGCGGCACGCCATTCCACAGCTCGACGGTTTCGCTGGGGGCCGTTGGGTCTTTGGCTTGAAGGGCCGCCAGTTTCAACATCAGCACTGCTGTGCCGGCGCCCAGGATGAAATTGCGGCGTTTCATGGAAGCTCACTCGATCGGTGGACGAGAATTTACGCGCCCTAGTATCTTGTTGAGTGCTTGAGGAAAGCTACCTCACTTTCGACCGACGCCACTGAGCTCCACGTATATTTCAAGCATTCGTGATGGAGGACTCATCCTCACATCACCTCAACATGCACCCTGCCGGGGTGATAACCAAGCAGTCCCAACAGCTCAATACTTCCACGTCACCGACGCCGTCAAATTGCGCGGCGCCCCGTAGTTGGTGGAGCCGGACGATTGATACAGCGAGAGCAAGTACTTGCGATCGGTGAGGTTGTTCAGGTTCAGCGACGTGCTCCAGTGATCGTCGATGTCGTAACTGGCCATTAGGTCGACCAACGCGTAGGCGTCTTGGCGCACATTGCGGTTGGTGTCCACTTCGGTTGCGCTTTGCCATTGGAAACGGGTGCCCACTCTGACGCTGGGCATCTCGGGCAGGCGGTAGGTCAGACTGCCGCGCAGGCTATGGGTGGGAATGTACTTGCGGGTTTCATCGCCATTGGCGTCTTCGATCTGCACGAAGGTATAGCCACCTGCTATGTCCAAGCCCGGTAACGCTTCTCCCAATGCACCCAGTTCGAAGCCACGGCTTTTGAGGTTAGTGCCGCGATACAGGTACTGGCCACCGACGATTTCTCCGGTGAGTTCGGCGACGTTCTGCTGATCGGTCTTGAACGCCGCAGCGGTCAGGGTGAGTCGCTCGTCGAACACGAGTCCCTTGATACCCACTTCCAGGCTCTTGCCTTCAAGTGGAAGGAGCAAGCCACTGCCGGTACTGCGCAGGTATTGCGGTTTGAAGATTTTCGTCCAACTGGTGTACAGGCTCCACTGCGGCGTGAGGTCGTAGACCAGGCCGGTGTAAGGGGTGACTTTGCCGTGGACCCGTGTGTCGTGAGGCGATCCATACCCGGCGCCATCGCCGTCGGCACTGAGCATGCGTGCCCCGGCAATCCAGTGCAGGTCGTCGACAACGCTGAAGCGCGCGCCGGCGAACAGGCTTTTTTGGCGGTCGGTGAACAGCTGGGTGTTGAGGTCGTCGGTGTAGTTCAGCGGCGGTTGCACGACATTGCCGGACAGCGCGTCGGCCAGGCTCACTATTTGGTTGCCGGATGAGTCCCTGTAATGGCCGACCTCGTCGTGGTGGGTTCGCCCGTAGTTGGCACCTAGGGTCAATTCATGTTGCCTGCCGAACAGCGCGAAGGGGCCGGACAGTTTCGCTTCGGCCGTGATCTGCTCTTCCTTGCTGGTGGTGCGGTTGATATAGGCATAGGCCTCGTCGGCGGTGGCGGGGATGGCGTAGAGCATCTTGGTGTCGGAATCTTGCTTCATTCCGGCCACGGTAAGGGTGCTGTTCCAGCCGTTGTCGAACGCGTGGGTCAGCTCGGCGAAGGCGCGCTGAGTCTTCACGTCCCAGTAGGTCCAGGGCTGGCCGACACTGGAGCTGCGGCTGCTGTAGTGAATGCGGTTACCTTGGTAATCGGCGATGGGCAAGGCGCCCCAGGTGCTGCCGTTGGAGTAGCTGTTCTGCTGGGTGAAGCCCACGGTGAGGGTGTCGGCCTCGGACAGGTCGAAGGCCAACAGGCCCGCTGCCACGTTGACCTCATGGCCGTACTGGTCCAGGTAGGAATTGCCCTTGTCGTGGGAGGTGATGAAACGTCCGCGAACATTGCCGCTTTGACTGAGCGGACCCGACACGTCGAAGCCCAAGCGGCGGTTGTCCCATGAACCTACGCTGCTGTCGATCCGCGCCTGGAACGTATCCGTAGGCCGCTTGCGCACCAGGTTGACCGTGGCGGACGGATCGCCGGTGCCGCTCATCAGCCCATTGGCGCCGTGCAGGACGTCGACCTGTTCGAATTCGGTCATGTCCTGATCGCCGACCAGTACACCCCCGGAGAACGGCAGGCTCATGCCGTCGAACTCGAAGTTTTCGATCTTGAAACCGCGTGAAGTGAAGGCCGTGCGATCGGTTTCGAACTGTTCGACGGTCACCGACGGTGCGTTACGCAGCGCATCTTTCACGCTGTTGAGCTGGAAATCGTCCATCTGCTGGCGCGTGACGACGGTGATCGCCTGCGGGGTTTCCTTGTCGCTCAGGCCCAGGCGAGTGGTGCTGGACACAGGGTTTGCCCGGTAGCTCTGGCTTGGGCTGACGCCTGCGTTGTCTTGATACTGGATCTGCGTGGGCGCCAGCAGGATTTCGCTGTTGGCCTGCGTGGCTTGAACCGGCACTAGGTAGACGGTCGTGGCATCCGTTCGAGCGAAGGTGTAGCCGCTGCCTTGCAACAACCTCGCGAGGGCTTCTTCCGTGGAGTAGCGACCTTCCACTGCGGTGCTGCGCAAGGCGCTGTCCAGGTTGCCGTCCAGCAACACGTTCTGGCCCGATTGCTGGCTGAACATCAACAAGGCCTGACGCAATGGTTGGGCAGAAATATTGAGTGATAGCCGCTCTACGGACGTCGCCGCCGCATGGACCGGCGCCCCATGAGCCTGAAGCGCGCCGACGAACAGCGTGCACGCCAATGCGGTGCCCAGCGCGTTGCGCTGCCAGCGGCTGTCGATTCTGGATTCATGGTTGAGTTGCGTTGCCATTGCGGTCATTCCCTAGGAAGTGCTCGAAGATGCGAATACCAATCAGTCAGGCTAAGACGCATGAGCGAGCGCAATTCCCTAAGGCTGCGTGAATTATTTGCTGCGGGATCAGGCGGGATAGATCAGGGTGACGAGGTCGGTGTAGCGATCCACTCGAACGGCCAGGGCTTTGGTGATGGCGTCGAGCATCTGCTCGGGCTTGTTCAAGTTGAGTATCAAACTGACCCGGCGCATGGCCAGTTGCTTGTCCATGATGAAGATTCGGCCTTCGCGCCAGCGTTGCAACTCATCGATGACGGTGAGCAAAGGCTTGTCGAAGAACACCAGCCGTCCGCTGCGCCAGGCGAGGACCTGCTCCAGCTCGGCATGCTGGATGGCGCCGGTACGATCGCTGCTGAAGCGCACCGACAGGCCCTCTCCCAAATCGACCTGCTGGTTGGCCGTCACCACACGGACCGTCTTGCGGTTCACCGCCAGCAGCGCCGATGCGTCATCGCAGGACAGACAGAATCCAGCGTCGGCGGCCACCACCTGCCCCGATCGGCTGTTGACCGTGAACTCGCCAGCCGCCGAGGGCAGCACATTGAAGTAGGCCTCGCCATGAAGCAGTTCCACGGCGCGCCGGGTCGGTGAAAAATCCACATTCAATGCGGTGTTGCCAGCGAGGTCGACAGTGGACCCATCGGGCAGACTGACCGTACGCCGTTCGCCCACGGCGCTGCGGATATCGGCGAACGGCAGGCCCATATCCTTGAGCCATAGCGCCGATGCACAGGCGGTGACGGCTACGGCGCTGGCGGCGATGCCCAGGCCAACGAAGCGTCGGCGGGAAAGTTGTGGGGCAGCCGGTGCCCTGGCGAGTGAGTGCAACTGCGCGGAAACGGCCCACAGGTGCTCGAGCTGGGCGTAAGCCTCGGTATGTCGGGGGTCGGCATCGAGCCAGGCGGCCAACTCCGCCTGCTCGGCGGCAGTGGGCGCGCCGCCCTGAACCAACGCGAACCAGGCGCTCGCCTGATGGCTGATGTCGTCAACGCGCGAGACTGGTGGAGGTTCGGCGCTCATTCGGACATACCGATCTTGATCAGGTCCAAGGCACGAACCATGCGGCTGTAAGCGGTCTTCGACGGGATCCCCAGGCGCTGGCCTATTTCCACGTAGGTCAGGCCTTCCACCCGCACCATCAGAAACACTTCGCGACACGGCGCGGGCATATTCTGAATCACGTCGTTCAACGTATTCAGCTGTTGATGGGCAATCGCCGCTTGTTCAAGGGTGGGCGTAGACGGCTCGAAACTGGAGGTTGTCTTGGCATCGAGGGTTTCGCCTTTACGGTGTTCCTGGCGCCGGGTGTGGTCGATGAACAGATTGCGGGCGCTGGAGAACAGATAGGCGCGGAAATTGGCAATCGGGGTGCGGCCCATCTGTTCGGACAGGCGAATGAAGGTGTCCTGAGTCAGGTCGGCGGCGGTCTCTTTGCAACGCAGGCGACGATCCAGGTAATCCTGGATTTCGCTGCGGTGGGCGAGGTAAAGCGCCTTGAGATCTGAGCCGGACATGAACGCAACCTTGAAAGGCGGAGTGGCAAGGGCAGGAAAATATCACAAAGAGAATCATTTGCGCTTGCGCGCTCCTGCCCGCACTCACACAACCCTGTATATCCCTGCCTTAAAAGCGCCTCGCTCCGATCAGCTCCCCCAGCACCTGGTTGGGGATGCGGAAGGGTATGGACGCATGATCTTCGCCAGGTTCGACCCTAAAGCCGGTTCGCAGTCCGAAGCCTGACAATGCTTGCAGGCGTGAATACAACGCGCTGGCATCCTGGATCGCCTGAACCGAATCGCGCTCGGCCATCACGATGCTCAGGCTTGTCTGCGTCATATCGAGTTGTCCGGCGCGGACGCGCTCGGCGAAAGCGCGTTCAGGCGCCAGTAAGAACTGGTCACGCCACCATAGGCTGGGGCTGACCGCTACAACGTGTTGAAACAGGGTGGGCCGAGTGAACACTGCGTACACACCCAGCATGCCGCCAAATGAGTGCCCGACCAGGCTGCGTTGATCCTCGTCGACCTTGAAGTGCTCGGACACTTTGGGCATCAAGCGCTTCTGGATGAAGTCGAGAAATAGATCTTGGCCACCCTGTGCCGGCGTGTTGCGATCTTGCGGTGCAGGCGGTGTCAGATCGAACGCGCGTCTGTTGAAGTCCAGCGGCGTGTCACTCGGATACCCGATCGCCACCAGAATAGCGCCGCGCAATTTGGCCTGCGCGCGCTTGGCGGCATGGAACGCGGGGAAATAGGCATTGCCATCCAACAGGTAAATCACTGGATAACCACCGGTATAAGGAACATCGCCCTCGGGCAGGCTGATCATGATGCGGTATTCCCGCCCGCCTTCGCTTTTCATCGTCCATTGCTCGGTGCCGTCCAGCGCAACCGGCTGCGCTTGAGCGGCCATCGCTGCACTAAGCAACCATGCGCTCAATACGGTAAATACTCTGCGGATCATGTTTCTGGGCGTTCCTTGCTGTGCAGGCACGTGAGCGTAGGGCGTTGACCTCAGAAGAAGCCGACCGGCAAACCCACGCGGCGGAGAATGCGCTCGGTTGCCAATAAGACGGATGACGGCGTCGTTTGTCTTGATCCGGTGGTGGCCGAGCGGATTATCCCAATGTCTGCCCCTCCTTCAGCGCCCGAGACATCACTTGCAAAACGGATCGTCCCAGAACGGGCGCTCGATCTCTTTATAGATGTCCGCCCGGCTCAGGCCCAGATCCTTGAGCCCGGCGTCACTCATCTGCTCCAGTTGGTGGCGTTGCCGAGTCAGTTCGTACCAGCGCGCAATGCGCTTCCATGGATTCACAAAAAGTCTTACTGGCTCACTCTGGGTGCAGCAGCCATGCGAAGCACAGGCATTCACTGTTTGACCTTTCATCTGCTCATCCTCCGGGTTGATGGCTTGATTCTCTGTTCAGGCTTAACATCAATCCAACGAATGTTTTGAATGCAGTGCATCTCAGAGATTGATCAATGTCCCACTACCAGAGCATCGATTCGGAAGTCCTGCGTACCTTCGTGGCCATCGCCGATGAGGGCGGTTTCACCAAGGCCGGTGAGCGGGTGAACCGCACCCAATCGGCGGTGAGCATGCAGATGAAGCGGCTCGAGGAAGACGTTCTGTGTCGGCAACTGTTCGAGCGCGATGGCCGGCAGGTGAAGCTGACGGCTGAAGGGCAGATTCTGTTGGGCTATGCGCGCCGCATTCTCAAACTGCACAGCGAGGTGTTCACCACCTTGCGCGAGCCGCACATGGTCGGCACCGTGCGCATCGGCACTCCGGACGACTACGCCATGCGCTTTCTGCCGGGGATTCTGTCCGGCTTCGCTCAGGCGTTTCCGCTGGTGCAGGTAGAGGTGCATTGCGAGAGCTCCCGGCAGTTAATGCAACGCAAGGACCTGGATCTGACGATCGTTACCCGTGAGCCCGGCCGCGAGGTGGGCCAGTTGCTGCGGCAGGAACGCTTCGTGTGGGCCGAAGCCGAGGGCTTTTTTCTTCACGAACAAACGCCCGTGCCGCTGGCGATGTTCAATACCGATTGTTTTTGCCGGATATGGGCGTGCAATGCCCTGGACGCCGCGCAGAAGCCCTACCGGATCGCTTATTCCAGCCCCAGTCTCGCCGCAATCATGGCAGCAGTCGGCGTTGGCCTGGCCGTCACTGCGCAGTTGCAGAGCCTGATCACGCCCGGGATGCGGATCATTGGCGAAGCCGAGGGCATGCCCTTGTTGCCGTTGGCCAGCATCATGCTGCTGCGCAACCCCGATACCCGCTCGCCGATGATCAATGCGTTGGCCGAGCATATCGTCGAGGGGTTCAGGCTTTGATCGAGCGGGCTGTTCGTGGCCTGCCAAGTACAGCATCTTGTGAAAAGACCATCGAGACGATGCCTGCACCGCGCGAACGACTTCAACTTGGCTGGTGATATACAGACTGGTTAAAGCCCATGAAATTTTTCATTCAACGATCCAATTCAGTTATTTTTTATTCAGATGTTTGTTTACACCTACTCCAATTATGAAAACAAATAAACATCGATAATCCCGCTGATTCGGCTTGAGCCTGTGCTAGCGTTATCCAAGTATCTATTGCACGTTACTGCTCAGTCGAGTTCAACGGGAAACTTATTACATGTCCGCTCTCCAGACGTTGTTCAACGCGTGCCTTGATGAAATTGAACAGGGCGATCTCGTCAAAGGCTTTACCCAGCTTTCGGAAGCGTTGACGGAACACCGCTTGACGTTGAACGATGACGACTGGACTGCTCAGGTTCTCAAAGTTTTCAGGTCTCATCCGCTCGCTCGGAGCTTGCAGGAAGATCCTTATACTCGCCGCGCCCTGGAGAAGCCTCAAGGTTACGCTGGCGATGCAGTCATGATGGACTACATGAATTTCCAGCAGCCTCCCAGCGGGTGCAGTGAACTGGGCGAGCGCATTTTCCGGGCTGTGGTCGCCAGCCCCAATGGCGCGAGCGTGCGTTGGAGATGCGAGCATCTCGCCGGTCTGATTACCCGTGAGGCCCAGCGTCGAAGCAGTCTTTCCGTGCTGAGCGTGGCGTGCGGTCATTGCCGCGAAGGGTTGATGTTGCAGCCTGCAACCATAGCTCGAATAAAGCGCTTCATCGCTTTGGACCAGGATGCCGAAAGTCTCGATGTTGTCCGAGACACCCTGAAGGCGTTCGTAACACCCGTACGAATGAATGTTAAAGACATCGCCGCCGACCCGAGCCTGGGCGACTTCAATCTTATCTACTCGGCGGGCTTGTTCGACTATCTTCCGGATCATGCCGCAAAGGCGTTGTGCGCTACGCTTTTGCAACGGACGACCTCCGGAGGCACACTTCTCATCGCCAATTTCACACCGGACAATTGGGGGCGCGGGTACATGGAGGCCGTCATGGATTGGCATTTGATCCTGAGAACCAAAGACGCCATGCGCAAGTTGCTACCGGCTAGCCAAGTAGCCAAGTCATATTTGTACTTCGACCCCTACCGTAACGTTATATATCTGGAAATAACCAAAGCGTGACTGCACCGCGGCAAGACAGGATCAGCGGTGCAGGGGGGTCGTTTCATCATCAGCCTCGCGTCAGCCCGGTCAACGTATCTGCGATCCCCTTGGTCCGCCTTGCCGTCCCTTCGGTCGCCTGGCTCGATGCCTCCAAGGTGTCCAGCATTTCTCTTAACGCCCCTACTCCCGTGGACTGGTCTTCGATCTGCTGAGCCACCCGCTGAATCTCGCTGGACAGCAGGTCGATATCCACGCCGATATCCGCCGCATTCTTGCGGGTGATCTCCGCCAGTTTGCGGACCTCGTCGGCGACCACGGCAAAGCCCCTTCCCAGATCGCCTGCGCGGGCTGCTTCGATGGCAGCGTTGAGCGCGAGCAGGTTGGTCTGGCCGGCAATCTGCTGAATCACCTGCACGATGGACTGAATCTGCAGGCTCGAACTGGCCAAGGCGCGCGCCCCGACCACGGCTTCGTCGGCCTGCCGCGCCAGGTCTTCGACGGTGCTGCCGGCTTGGGTGGATACGGTGTTCTGCCGGTCGATGGTGGCGGCCAGATCGTCCATCGAAAGGTGCAGCTCCCCGGAATAATGATTGATCTGGGTGGCCATCTGCTCCTGCTGTTCGCCGGCATCGGCAAGCACCTGGCCCAACGCGGCAAGGCCTTTGAACACGGGGAGGATGCCGGCGTCCAGGCCGCGGGTGTCGAGGGCGCTGGTGAAGTCGTTGCGTTTGAAGGCTTCGATCTGTTTCACCACCACGTGGTTGAGGCCGACCATTTTCTTGAGCTGGCGGCGCAGGAAGAAAGCCTTGAACTCGCCGTAATGGGCGATGAAGTTATCCACATACTCATCGGTGAAGGATGCGCCTTTGGCGACGCGGAAGAAGAAGATCGCGGTCAGGGTCTGATTGAGATTCAGGCCGAGGATTTCACCGAAGGTCGAGAAGCCCACCACCGGTACATCACCAAACAGGCCGCGCATGCTGCCCAGGTCATTGGCGTTGTTGAGCCTGCGCAGAATGCAGTCATTGAGGATGGCAGCCACCGGTTGGCCGCCCTTGCCTTGCAGGAACTGTCGGTAGTCTTTTTCCGTGGCCTGACGCAGCGGTGTGCGCTTGACCATGACCAGCTCTTCGCCCGGCGCAACGTCGCAGAACAGTTGGATGATCTGTTGGGTATGGTCGATACGGGCAATGGAGCGCACGAACAATTCGTTGCCCACGCGGATGGCGAAGGAGTACTCGGCCAGGTTCTTTTCCAGGGAATGGCTGTCGCACTTGAACGCGTTGCACAGGGCCTGGACCATGCTCATGATGTTGCCGCTGCTGTCGATCACCTGATCGATGGTGCGGTCTTCGACGGAGGCGGTGAGCACGCTGAACGTCAGCCCGGCCGGTTCGAAGTTCTGGCTCTTGAACACACCGAAACGGATGTCCGGTGCGGTCTTGAGAAAGACGATCTGGGCGTGGTTCTGGTAGCTGCGCTTGCCGTCGTGGATCAGGGTTTTCTGGAAGTCCGACTTGCCGCCCGCAGAGCCGCCGACGAACAGGCAGGGGAAGCGGCCTGACTCATAGAGCGCTTCCATGAAGAACGATTCGGAAGCCGACAGCCCGTCGAAAATCACGTAGGCCAGGGTGTCGCGATGGTCGATGGCCGTGCTGACCTGTACACGCTTGATGTTGTTGACCAGCTTCGCGATGCGCTCGCGCATCTCCATGCGTTTGCCGCCGTTGCGGATGTCTTCGCACTCCAGCGGCACCATGACCACTTCTGCCGAAGCGATCACGTTGCGCTCGAAGCACTGCAGCACGATGCGGTCCCAGTGCTCGCCCGCCGCGCAGTACAGACTGTCCGCGCTGTTGCACAGCTCGCCTGAAGTGGTGCACAGGCTGATAGTGCCATTGGGAAAGCGCTGCCGAACGCTGGCCGCGACCTTGTCGATATCCAGGTGGGGCGAGACGAAGCCCGTCACCAGCACGGGATCCGCGCGCAGACCGGCCAGGGCGCGATCCAGCTCACTGGCTGTGCAGCTCAGGCTCACGGCACCCTGGCTGAGTGCGCGGGCGGGGTTGAAGCGTTTGAAGAGGTTCATCACATGGCTCGCTAGAAAGGTTGCACAGCGCACGCGGGGCGTGGCTTGCATTGCTGTCGCTATCGGCCATGGGGAGGTGGACTTGATGCAGGTGGTCGGGTTTGTGGGGATCTAGGCTGCTGGTTGGACATTTCTGGAAACGCCTGGGTTTTCAGGCGAAACGGCATACCCGTTATCTTGAAAAGGCTTGGGGCAAATCAGGGAAGCCCAAGCGCATTCAGTTCTAAAAACCTATGTACAAAAAGTGTCTGGAGATGCCATGCGCTACCCAATCTGCATCGAGTGGGGCGATGAAACTACAGCCGTCGGAATTCAGGTGCCCGACATTCCTGGCGCCATCACCGCTGCCGACACGTTCGAAGAGGCCTACGGTGCTGCGATCGAGATCGCTCATATCATGCTGGAGGAACTTGCGGCTCGTGGAGAGCGTATTCCTCTCCCAAGCGCGACGGCAGTCCTTCGTAACGACGCCGAATACACGGACATGGGCTGGGGAATGCTCGATATCGATATAACGCCTTACTTGGGCAAGACCGAAAAGGTCAACGTCACACTGCCTGGATTCGTGATTTCGCAGATCGACCGATTTGTTCGTGAGCACAATGTCAAAAGTCGATCTTCTTTCTTGACCGATGCGGCACTTGAAAAACTAGGGCGTTGAGCAAAAAACCGGGACCGCGGGAACCTGTATCCCTGTAAAGCAGCGACCCGGAACAAGGCCGAATACTTGTACGATGTCCTATCACAAGGTATTACTACGTCTCCTCATAAAAACAAAACTACGGAGATCGCTACATGGACTCATTCTCGTCCGCCGGGCCCGAACGGCTCGACCGAGCAAAGGGCAATACCCGCCGCAGCTTTCTGAAACAGTCCTTCGCAGTTTCCGCCACGCTCGCCACCGTGGGCAGCGCTGCGCTGCCCCGACTGTCCAGTGCCGCCGAGCCCTTGAGTCAGCGTTACCCTGACCCGCTGGTGCACGTGCTCGATGACAGTTTCCTTGAGTTGCGCGTGTTCAACGCCAGTGTCGAAAGACTGGCCACCGGCCTGCGGTGGGCCGAAGGGCCGGTGTGGATCGGCGCTGGTCGCTATCTGTTGGTCAGCGACATCCCCAACAACCGCATCATGCGCTGGGACGAAATCACTGACACCTTCTCCGTGTACCGCGAACACTCCAACTTCTCCAACGGCATGTGCCAGGATCGCCAAGGGCGACTGATCGTCTGCGAAGGCTCTACCACCACCAGTGAAGGCCGCCGCATCACGCGCACTGAACACAACGGCACCGTCACCGTGCTGGCTGACAGTTACGACGGTAAGCCCTTCAATTCCCCGAATGACGTCGTCTGCAAAACCGACGGATCCATCTGGTTCACCGATCCGCCCTTCCAGACCATCAACAACTACGAAGGTCACAAGATCACCCCCACTCAACCTCACGCGGTGTACCGCATCGACGGCGAGAGCAGGAAAGTCACGCGGGTGATCGACGACATCAACGGGCCGAACGGCCTGTGTTTTTCACCCGATGAAAAACTGCTCTACGTCGTCGAAGGCCGGGCCAAGCCCAATCGATTGATCTGGGCGTTCGATGTGAAGGACGACGGCACCCTGGGCGAGCGCCGCAAACATATTGAAGGACTGGAGTACGCGGCTATCGACGGCATCAAGTGCGACGAGGCGGGCAACTTGTGGTGCGGCTGGGGTGGCAATGGTGATCCCAAGGCCGACCTGGAAAAACTCGACGGCGTGCGGGTGTTCAATCCGCAGGGCAAGGCCATCGGGCACATTTCCCTGCCCGAACGCTGCCCGAACTTGTGCTTCGGCGGGCGCGAGGGGAACCGGTTGTTCATGGCAGGCAGTCACTCGATCTATTCGTTGTTCGTGAATGCGCGTGGGGCGACGTTTGCGTTGTAAAAACCGAGTCTGCCGCGCATCGGAGGATGCACGGCAGCTGATAAGCCTCTGGCTTCGAACAATGGCCTGAATCCGTCACGGGACGTGATTCGTGATCACCTACAGAATTCGACCATCACCTGAGCATCATCAGGTACGAGTCAGCGCAAGCCTGATGCCTAATGCGATGAACACACCTCCGACGACACGATCCATCAATTTCTGCAGCGATCTGTTGCGTGACATGCCGCTTGAGGCACTTCCAGCCAGCATGGCAAAAGTTGCGTCGGTTAAAAATGCTACCAGCGCATAGGTCAATCCCAACACCAGGAAAGACGCGGTGTGGTGCTCGCCTCCGGGCACTACGAATTGTGGAAAGAATGAAATGAAGAACAGCAGAACCTTTGGATTCATCAGGGTCGTTATGAACCCCTTTGACAGCAGGCCATAAAGATCCGCGTCTTTTTTGATGTCAGCACTTTCAGCGGCTTCTGCGCGTGCGCGACCAAAGGTCTCGAACACCAACTTTCCACCCAGGTAGATCAGGTAAATCGCGCCAACATATTTAATCAGGGTAAACATGACAGGCGAGGCCGCAATCAGAGCTGTGAGCCCCACAACGCTCGCCAACGCATGAGTGCAACTACCCAAGGCCACTCCAGCCGCTGAGATGACGCCCGCACGCCGACCATTTGCGACACTTTGCCCTACCACGTAAGCCATGTCGGGGCCTGGGGTAATGGAAAGCAGAAAAACAGAAACTATAAAAAGCCAGAGGTTGGTGATATCAAACATAGTCATCCCTTATCTAGAATTCAGTTGCCCTGCAGCCAAGCGTATTCGGTTCATGAAATGAGCCGAATAGCCCGACTAATCGGCTCACGACCGGCAACCGAGATGGTGTTCGTGCGCTTGGATAATGTCGGGAACACCTGGTAACTGCCAAATCGGAAGCAGATTAGCCACACTTCAAGCCGCATCCGGGTGATCCAGCGTTTCCCACCCCAGGCACGCCAGCGCCAAGGTCCGCGGCACTGCCTCTCGGCCACTGCTGTATCGGCTGATGCTGCGAGCGCTCACCCCTAGAGCCTCGGCAGCCTGATCCAGTGTAAGGCGGTGCTTCAATCGCCACTGGATAAAGAGGCGCGTATTTTCGTCCACCGCCGATTGCGCCAGTGCGTCCAGAAACAGCGTGTCGGCACCGATCTGAATATCGAGCGCAGGCCATTCAACCGTCCAACCTGCATCACCCATCACAGCGCCTTCAAAAGCTTTGCCTTTGGCCAGTGGGCGCAGGCCAGGGTACCTTTTCAAATCGTCATGCATGTTGAGGCGAAATTGCTGACCGCTGGTATACGTCAGATCAAGTATGGCGCCTGGATGTGCCTGCACAGCCCGCAGGCGGGGGCGTTTCATCGATGCCATTGCTTCCACTCCTTCAAAAGTTCGGTTTGATGGGCCGAGATCCACGCCAAGGCTTCCTGCAAGATTTTCTGAGGTGCTTTGCCTTGGATAACTGCAACGGTTTCCAGACTGATCTGCACATCCAAGCCACCGCCAGTGAGGTGCACATGCGGAGGCAGATGGTCTCGCTCCCGCAACTCGATACGGTATTTATCGCGAAATCGATATTTGGTAGACATGCCTGATCGTATCGCCAATTTGGCGATATCACAATATTAGACTACAGCCTCCATTTTCCCCTACCCCAAACTCCGCGCCGAATTGCTCAACACCTGCACGCACTGCATCAAGGCCGGTACCAGTTGGCTTTCGGCGTCGGCGCGGGTCCAGCGGCTGGTGGGGGCTACCACGTGCACCGCGGCCACGGGCCGGCCATTGCCGCCGATGACGGGGGCGGCGATGGTCATGTCGCCCAGGAACAGTTCCTGGGTGTTCACGGCGTAGCCGCAGTCACGCACCGTTTGCAGCGAGGCCATGATGTCGTCCACCTCGGTATGGGTGTGCGGGGTGTGGGCGACGCGGGTGCTGCTTTGCACCAGGGCCAGGGCTTCGGTTTCGGGCAGGGCGCTGAGGTAGGCGCGGCCGGAGCCGGTGCAGTACATCGGCACGCGGCTGCCGATGGGCATGTGCACGGGTACGAAACGGGCGCTGACGAAGCGCGCGATGTAGGTCATTTCCACGCCGGTGGGTTCGGTCAGGCAGGCCGTTTCCCCGGTGAGCCGGGTCAGTTCGGCCAGGAACGGGTTGCCGACTTCGATCAGGGAATGAGCATCGAGGTAGCTGAAGCCCAGTTCCAGCACATGGGGTGTCAACTGGTAATGCCGGGTGCGCGAGTGTTTCCGAAGGTAACCCAGGCTTTCGAGGGTAAAGACCATGCGCTGGGCCGAGCTTTTGGTCATGTGCGAGGCTTCGGCGATCTCTGCAAGGCTCATGCTGCGGCGCTTGGCGCTGAATGTACGCAGCACGGCCAGGCCTTTTTCCAAGGATTGATTGAACAGGCTGTTGCGATCTTCGGACATGAGGGCCTCAAGGCAATAATCGGCGAGTGAACCCGGACAACAGCAAAGAGACAGCAATTTGCGCGCCTGAAAATCGGATACCGATACGAAAATGCTGTTAATCGATTTTCAGGCCGTGAAAATCGATGATTCAGGTGTGAAATGGCATAGAGCTTGCGACCTCGGCCCTGTCCGCCTGGCGGTCCCACCTTCCGATCCCTTCTGGAGTGACCCGATGAACAGCCTTTCCCCTCTGTTTCGCCGTTTCGCGCTCGGTCTCTGCATGACGCTCGGCGCGTCCCTCGTGCACGCCGCCGATGCACCGATGTACAAGGTTGGTGCAACCGCCACGGGTTCGCCCTTCACCTTCCTGGACATCAAGAGCAACAGCATTCAGGGGATGATGGTGGACATCGCCAAGGCGGTCGGTGAAGCCGGCGGTTTCGGCACGCAGATGGAGCAAACCAACTTCGCGGCGCTGATCCCTTCCCTGACCTCGGGCAAGCTGGGCTTCATTTCCGCAGGCATGCTCAAGACCGATGAGCGCGCCAAGGTGGTGGACTTCAGTGCGCCGGTCTATTCCTACGGCGAAGGCCTGATCGTCAGTGCCGACGACAACACCGCCTACCCTGACCTCGCTGCGTTGAAGGGTGAAGTGATCGGCGCCCAGGCGGGCACTGCGTTCTACGACCTGGTCAACAAGATGGGCATCTTCAAGGAAGTACGCACTTACGACTCGATTGCCGAAATGGTCCGCGACTTGTCCCTGGGGCGCATCAAGGCGGCCGTGGCCGACCAGCCGATCGTGGCCTACCAGATTCGCCAGAACACCTTCAAAGGGGTGAAGCTGGCCGCCGACTATAAGCCGGCCAAGGTGGGCGATGTGTGCTTCGTGGTGCGCAAGGGTGACAGCGAAACCCTGGAGCGCCTGAACCAGGCCATCGACACCATCAAGGCCAACGGCACGCTGCAGGGCATCGTGCAGAAGTGGGGCGTGTAGGCTGAGGAGCGACCATGAAGCTTGCTGACTTCTTGCAGAACGCGCAGGACTTCCTGCCGATTCTGCTTCAGGGCGCGTGGGTGACCATCCAGATCACGGTGCTGTCGTTCCTGCTCAGCAGCGGGCTCGGGCTGGTGCTGGCGCTGCTCAAGCTGTCGCCGATCCGCGCGCTGTCGTGGGCGGCGAGCACGGTGATCAACGTGATCCGTGGGCTGCCGATCATCGTGCAGCTGTTCTACATCTATTTCGTGCTGCCGGAGATGGGCATACACCTGACGGCCTTCCAGGCCGGGGTGATCGGCATGGGCATCGCCTACTCGGCCTATCAGGCGGAGAACTTTCGCACCGGCATCATTGCCGTGGACCAGGGCCAGCGCGAGGCGTCGGAAGCCTTGGGCATGCGTTCGTTCATGATGATGCGCCGGGTGATCCTGCCCCAGGCGTTTCGCATTGCGCTGCCGCCCTATGGCAACACGCTGGTGATGATGCTCAAGGATTCCTCGCTGGTGTCCACCATCACCGTGGCCGAGATGACGCGCCAAGGCCAGCTCATCGCCTCATCGACCTTCCAGAACATGACCGTCTACACCCTGGTGGCCTTGCTGTACCTGCTGATGAGCCTGCCGCTGGTGTACGGGTTGCGGCGCATGGAGCAGCGTTTGAGCCGGAGGAGAAAGGCATGATCCAGATCAGTGGGTTGCAGAAGAACTATGGCGACCATCGCGTGTTGCACGGGGTGGATCTGCAGGTGCAGAAGGGCGAGGTGGTGTGCCTGATCGGCCCGTCCGGATCGGGCAAATCGACCTTGCTGCGCTGCATCAATGCGCTGGAGACCTATGAAGGCGGTACGATCCTGGCCTTCGGCGAAACCGTGCAGCGCGGCAGCAAGACGGTGCATACCTTGCGCAGCCGCATGGGCATGGTGTTCCAGCGTTTCAATCTGTTTCCCCATCGCACCGTGCTGGAAAACGTGATGGAGGGGCCGCTCTACGTGAAAAACGAGCCGGCCGCGCAGGTGCGCCGCGAGGCACTGGCGTTGCTCGACAAGGTCGGTTTGGCGGAAAAAGCCGATGCTTATCCGGAACAGTTGTCCGGTGGCCAGCAGCAACGCGTGGCAATCGCCCGCGCGCTGGCGATGAAACCTGAAGCCATGCTGTTCGATGAGCCGACTTCGGCGCTGGATCCGGAACTGGTGGGCGATGTGCTGCAAGTGATGCGCACCCTGGCCGACGAGGGCATGACCATGATCGTCGTCACCCATGAGATGGGCTTTGCCCGGGAGGTCGCCGACCGCGTGTGCTTTCTGCATGGCGGTTACCTGGTGGAAACCGGGCCGGCCGACGAGGTGCTGGGTAACCCGCAGCATCCGCGCACCCAGGATTTCTTGCGCCGGGTGTTGCATCCCACCACCAGTACGCGGAGCCAGCCATGATCGACGTGCCGTCACTGTGGGCGGCGACCGCGCCGCCTGCGCGGGTCACGCCGCCACTGCGCGAGTCGGGCCAATACGATGTGGTGATCGTCGGCGCCGGGTACACCGGCTTGTCCACAGCGCTGCATCTGGCCGAGCGTGGCGTAAGCGTGTGCGTGCTGGAAGCGCGGGAGCCAGGTTGGGGTGCGTCGGGGCGCAATGGCGGGCAGGTCAACCCGACTTTGAAGCATGACCCGGACGAACTGGTGCGGCTGTACGGCGCGGTCGTGGCGGAGCCGTTGATCGACACCGTGTCGCGCTCGGCGGACCTGGTGTTCGACCTGATCGACCGCCATGGCATCGAGTGCGCTGCCGTGCGCAAGGGCTGGATGCAGGTGTCCTATTCGCACAAGGGCGTTGCGGGCCTGCACGCGCGGGCTGCGCAGTGGGAACGTCGCGGTGTGCCGGTGCAGCGCCTGGATGCCGCCGAGGTGGCGACGCGCATGGGCAGCCAGGCATTCGCCGGTGGCTGGCTGGATGGCCGTGCCGGAGCGATTCAACCGCTGGCCTATGCCCGCGGGCTGGTAAGGGCAGCTCAGGCGGCCGGCGCCAGCATTCACGGGCAGAGCCCGGTGATCGGGCTGCAGCCGGTCGCGTCGGGCTGGCAGGTGCAGACCGCCAGCGGCCACACGGTCAACGCAGCCCAGGTAGTGCTCGCCACCAACGGTTACAGCGATGGCTTGTGGCCAGGCATGGCGCAAAGCGTCCTGGCGGCGAACAGCTTCATCGTCGCCACCCGCCCGCTGCAGGGCGCTGCGGCTCAGAGCATTCTGCCCGGACAGGAGACGGTGTCCACGGCGCAGCGGCTGTTGCTGTACTTTCGCAAGGACAGCCATGGACGCCTGCTGATGGGCGGCCGCGGCACCTTTGCCGATCCCGACGCGCCTCAGGACTTCGCCCATCTGGAACGCTCGTTGGCCTTGCTGTTTCCACAACTGGACAAGCTGGAGTTCGAGTACCGCTGGGCTGGACGCATCGCCATCACCCGGGACTTCATGCCCCACGTGCATCAACCCGCGCCGGGCCTGACGTTGGCGCTGGGCTGCAACGGTCGTGGCATCGCCCTGTGTACCAGCCTGGGGCAGCAACTGGCGGCCAGCCTGTGCGACAGCCAGGCCGACTTCGCTTACCCGGTGAGCCCGCTGCAAAAGCTGCCGATGCATGGGTTGCAACGTTTCTACATCGGCGCCGGCGTGGCCTGGTACAGCTTGCTCGACCGCTTGAACGTGAGCTGAAGGCCTGCGGCAGAGCGTCGCGCCTGGCGTTGGCGGTGAACCAATCGCCATGCGCGGGTTTCAAAAGGGTTCATTCAGAACAATGGTTGCGTCCCATGCCCAAGAAACTTTCCCTCGCTCTGCTGATGATTTCTGCCCTGGGCCTGGCGGCCTGTGACAAGACGTCCGAAGACCACGTGCAGAAAGCCAACGAGCACACCGAAGCCGCTGCCGAGAAGCAAGCCGAGGGCAAGCCTGAGCAAGCCGCCGAGGAAAAAGCCGAAGCCGCCGAAGAACACGACAAGGCCCGCGAAAAACGCGTGACCGAAGACCGCCATCAGGCGCTGTCTTCCGACGTGCCGGACGAGATCAAGGCGCCCGAGAAGAAGTAATTCGATCGCGATCGACCCAGGCCCCGCCAGTGATGGACGGGGCTTTTTTATGCCTGGGCATCCGGCTTCGAACCACATTTGGAAACAGCCAGATGTTCAGAGATTTTCCAAAAGGTCGGTAGGCTATACCAAGCACACACCGGAAGCGTGATCATTTACATCACGGAAAGAGCATGATAAAAAGCTTTCGACACAAGGGCATCAAAGCCTATTTCGAGACCGGATCAACCAAAGGTATCCGCGCCGATCATGCCAAACGTCTGGCGCGCATCCTGCCGATTCTGGATCGCGCCATCGATGCTGGCGACGTCGATATGCCTGGGTGGAGACTCCACCCGCTCAAGGGCGATCTCATGACATTTTGGTCGGTGACAGTCAGCGGTAATTGGCGGTTGATCTTTCGCTTCGATGACGGCGACGTCGAACTGCTTGACTACCTCGACTATCACTAAGGAGTAATGCGCTATGCCTATGCACAACCCTCCTCATCCCGGCGAAGCGTTGCTGGAAGATGTACTTCCGGCCCTGAACATCAAGATTGCCGAATTCGCTCGTCGTCTGGGCTATGCCCGGGAAACCCTGTCGCGAATCCTGCACGGCCATGCACCTATCAGTCCGGACCTCGCCGTACGCCTGGAGCGTGCCGGCATCGGCAAGGCGCGGACGTGGCTGGCCATTCAGACCGATTGGGATCTATGGCAGGCGGAGCAACGCGAGCAGCCGCCGATCGAGCCATTTGCAGTGCTTTGTTCCTGACTGCGCTGCTCTCAGCTCCCCTGCAACGGCTTGGCATCCTTGAAGAAGTAATCCTGCCAGGACGCCGGTTTGTTCTTGATTGCGCCGACGCGGTGCATGAACTCGGCCAGGGGGTAGGTGTTCTTCGGTGTGATCGAGAATTCGAACTGCGGGTTGTCGATGATTTTCAGCAGTACGGCACGGTCGATCTTCGCGCCGGTCACGCGGATGTAGGTATCGGCAGCGGCGCCTTTGTCTTTCTGAGCGAAGTCGGCCGCCTCGGCCAGGGCCTCGACGAACGCGTGGTAGGTCTTGGGGTTTTCCTCGCGGAATTTCTCGGTGGCGAACAGCACGGTGGGTGAGTTGGGGCCCAGCAAGTCGTAGGTGTTGAGCACCACATGCACATTAGGGTTGGCCAGGGCTTGATCCTGGAACGGCGGGTTGGAGAAGTGCCCACTGAGTTCGGTACCGCCGGCAATCAATGCCGCTGTGGCATCGGGATGAGGAACGGCGATGGTGTACTTGTCCAGACGGTTGTATTCCTTGTCGCCCCACTGCTTGGCCGCCGCGTATTGCAGGAAGCGTGATTGCACCGACACACCGACAGCGGGCACGGCAATGCGATCCTTCTCGGTGAAGTCGGCGATGGTCTTGACCTTGGGGTTGTTGCTGAGCAGGTAGTAAGGGAAGTTGCCTAACGAGGCGACGGCCTTCACGTTCTGCCGACCATGGGTCCGATCCCAGATGGTCAACAGCGGACCCACGCCTGCCCCGGCAATGTCGATCGCGCCGGACAACAACGCATCGTTCACCGCAGAGCCACCGGACAGTTGGGTCCAATCGACCTTGATGTCGATGCCCGCCTCCTTGCCGTGCTTCTCGATCAGATGCTGATCGCGCACTACATTGAGCAGCAGATAAACGATACCGAACTGCTCGGCGATACGGATTTCACCCTCGGCATGGGCCTGCGCGGGTGCAACCACGGCACCGGTCAACAGGCTGAACCCGAGGCCGACGGCGGCGGCCATGCGATTGAACGATATTCGTGACATAGGAGCTCCAAGCAAAAGAATCAAAGGTGCTTGGACCGACTATATGTGCATAAAAAAATTATTTTAAATACGGTTAAGGAATAACCATATTCATTAGAGTTCGGGTATCAGGACCTGAACCCTTAGGCATTGGTAAATAGGCGTGACTAACGCGCCAGTGCAGCACCAGCCTCCTATTACAGCGTGTCAGGAAGGTGATTCGTCCAATGCTCAAGCACTGGCCACGACAGTCACGCTCACTTGGCGAACTTGTACTCGCCGCCCTGCTCGAGCGCTTTCTGGTAGGCCGGGCGGGCTTGCAGGCGTTCGACCCAGGCTGACAGGTGCGGGTAGGCTGCAAGCTTGCCCTGGGCCTTGGCCAGTTCGCCGACGAAGCTCATCTGCACGTCGGCGCCGGTCAGCTCTTCGCCCACTAGGTAAGGAGTCAGGCTGAGGGCGGTATTCAGATAGCCCAGGTAGTTCTCCAGCTCCGATTCGATACGTGGATGCAGCGGCGCGCCAGCGTCGCCCAGACGGCCCACGTACATGTTGAGCAGCAGGGGCAGCATGGCCGAACCTTCGGCGAAGTGCAGCCACTGCACGTATTCGTCATAGGTGGCGCTGGCCGGATCAGGCTGCAGGGCGCCATGGCCATGACGACGGATCAGGTAATCGACGATGGCGCCGGATTCGATGATGGTATGCGGACCATCCTGGATCATTGGCGATTTGCCCAGAGGATGGACGGCCTTGAGCTCGGCGGGCGCGAGATTGGTTTTCGCATCGCGTTCATAACGCTTGATCTCGTAGGGCACGGCCAACTCTTCCAGCAGCCAGATGATGCGTTGCGAGCGAGAGTTGTTCAGGTGGTGAACGGTGATCATGGCAAAGGCCTTCAATGGGGGCAGGTTAAGAGCAGACCCGGCCTGGTCGGCGGAGTGCAAAAAATCCCTGTGCCGGCAAGCCCCCCGCAGGGTCTCTTACCTCGCTTGCTGCCGGCAAAACAGTTCCTGCTGCGCGACCCTGCGTTTTCGCAATAAAACACTTCGCCAGCGGCGATTTGTGACCGCTTGCGCGCAGCCCCTGGCGGTAGATTGGACAGCAGCGGTCCAGCAGAACGACCGAGCCACAACAACACGCTCGCCTCCGAAATCTGCCCACCTTCAGGAGTCCCGTACATGACACCGACGACACTGCGCGCATTCAAGTTCACCAGCCTTGCACTGCTGGTGAGCGCCTTCGGGCAGGCCTGGGCCGAGGACATCACCTTCGTATCGCAGGGCGGCGCCTACCAGGAAGCCCAGAGCAAGGCCATCCTGGAGCCTGCGGCCAAGAAGCTGGGCCTGACCCTTAAGCAGGACAGTTCGCCCAAGGCCTACCCGATCATCAAGACCCAGGTCGAAAGCGGCAAGGTCACCTGGGACGTGGTCGACCTGCCCACCGGCGACTGCCTGCGCGGCGAAGCCGAAGGCTTGTTCGAGAAGCTCGACCCGGCCCTGGTGCCGAATGCCGCACAGCTTCCGGCGGAGCTCAAGGACGACTACACCGTGGGCTACATCAGCTATTCGACGGTGCTGGCCTATCGCACCGATGCCTTCAAGGGCGAGAAAGTCCCCAAGACCTGGGCGGATTTCTGGGACACCAAGACGTTCCCTGGCCAGCGCTCGCTGCGCAATCTGCCGCGCCCCACCCTCGAAATTGCCTTGATGGCCGATGGCGTGGCGCCCGACAAGCTGTATCCGCTGGACGTGGAGCGGGCCTTCAAGAAACTTGAGCAGATCAAGCCGCACATTGCCACCTGGTGGACCTCCGGCGGGCAGTCGGCGCAGCTGATCAGCGACGGTGAAGTGGACATGATCCAGGCCTGGAACGGCCGCATCACAGCCGTGCAGGCCGACGGTGCGCCGGTGGCGTTCGATTACAACCAGGGCGTGCTGGAAACCAATTCGCTGTGCGTGCTCAGGGGCACGGCGCACAAGACAGCGGCGATGAAGTTCGTCAACGAGGCCATCGATGCCAAGTTGCAGGCGGCGCTGCCGATGATCATCGACTACGGCCCACTGAACCCGGAAGCCTTCAAGACCGGCACCATTCCCGCCGAACGCGCGGCCAAGCTGCCGTCTTCGCCCGAGAACATCTCGCGCCAGGCACTGCTGTCGGCCAAGTGGTGGGCGTCCCAGGAAGGGGTGAAGGCTGAAGAGCGCTGGTTGTCGTTCGTGCAGAAAAAATGAGCGGTATGGGGTCAGGCCGCGATTGATCACTCCAACTGCCTGACCGCCCAACAACAAGCTGTTTGCGCTGGTCCACCGGCGCTCGGCCGTGAGGAATCGTTCCATGTCCAACGCCTATCTCGCCAAATCCATGCCCGACGCTCATAGCGAGCCGCCGGCGAGCAATGCCGATGTCCTGGCGCGCGAGGAGCGTCGGGAAAACACTTCGATGTTGCTGCTGCTCGCCCCGGCGTTGTTCATGGTGGTGGTGCTGCTGATCCTGCCGATGTGCTGGCTGGCGTTCCAGTCGGTGCAGACCGAAGAAGGCTTCTCGCTGGCCAACTACGCGCGCATCTTCGAAGAACGCATCTACTGGGACACTTTCTACCTGACCTTCAAGATCAGCCTGATCGTGACCCTGTTGTCCATCGTCATGGGCTTTCCCATCGCCTACGCTGCCTCGCGCCTGCAGGGCTTCTGGGCCAACCTGATTCTGATCTGCGTGATCCTGCCGTTCTGGACCAGCGTGCTGGTGCGCTCCTACGCCTGGCTGGTGTTGCTGCAACGGCGCGGGGTGGTCAACCAGACGCTGCTGGACATGGGCATCATCGACCAGCCGTTGAACATGATGCACAACACCACGGGCACGGTGATCGGCACCCTGCACGTGATGCTGCCGTTCATGGTGCTGCCGCTGTATTCGGTGATGAAGAAGATTCCGCAAGATTTGATGCAGGCCTCCGAGAGCCTGGGCGCGAAACCCTTCTACACCTTTCGCCGGGTGTTCCTGCCGATGGCCGCGCCCGGTGTGATGGCCGGTTCCATCCTGGTCTTCGTGATCTGCCTGGGCTTCTTCATCACCCCTGAACTGCTGGGCGGCGGCCGCACCATCCTGGTGTCTATGCTGGTGCAGCGCAACGTCGAGCTCTATCACGCCTGGGGCGCCGCGAGTGCGGTGGGCCTGGTGTTGCTGTTCGTGGTGTTCCTGATTTTCTGGGGCATCAACCGCTTCATTCCCATCGAACGCATCCTGGGAGCACGTTGATGACTATGTTTGCCTACCTGCGCCAGCTACGCCTGTCGCACGTGCTGTTCACCGTGCTGGTCGCGGCGATTCTGCTGTACCTGATCGTGCCGGTGCTGATCGTGGTGCCGATGTCGTTCTCCGAGGCGCGCTTTCTGCAGTTTCCGCCCAAGGAATGGTCGCTGCGCTGGTATGAAGCCTTCTTCCAGAGCGCCGAGTGGATGTCGGCGGCGCGGGTCAGCCTGATCACGGCGGTGGTGACCACGGCGGTCAGCCTGCCGATCGGCATGGCTGCAGCCTACGCCATCAACAACTCGAGCCTGAAGGTGATTCGCACCCTGCAGATCGTGTTGCTGCTGCCCATGATGGTGCCGATCATCCTCATCGCGGCTGGGGTGTTTTTCGTCTACGCGCGAGTGGGGCTGATCAGTTCGCTGACTGGCCTGGTGCTGGCGCACATCATGCTGGCCCTGCCCTACGTGATCATTGCCCTGCTGGCCGGGCTGCGCAATTTCGACATGTCGCAAGAGATGGTCGCGCGCAGCCTGGGCATGAACCGCTTTCGCGCGTTCATGGCGGTGACCCTGCCGCAGATCAAACCCAGCGTGGTTTCGGCGACCCTGTTCGCGTTCATCACTTCGCTGGATGAAACGGTGGTGGCGCTGTTCATCTCCGGAGGCGACAACCAGACCCTGACCAAGCGCATGTTCACCGCGCTGCGTGATGAGATCGATCCGACGATCGCGGCGATCAGCTCGATATTGATTCTGGCGTCGCTGATTCTGGTGGTGGTCGCTGGGCGCAACAAGCAGGGGTGACAGCTCCAGCACAGCCTGCCGCCACCCCACCGCAATTCAGCATCCACGCCCCGCCGAGTGCCCCATCTCGGCATCGGCCACTGCGCGGACATTTCTACACTAGGTCCATCGTTCGGACTGCAAAGGCACCCTGATCATGTTGAAGCATTCACTGCGTGACCCTTCCCTGCTCGTCGAGCAGGCCTACGCCAACGGCCAGTGGATCGATGCCGATGACGGCGCCACCCTAGCGGTGACCAACCCCGCCGATGGCAGCACCATCGCCCACGTCCCGGCCCTGCAGGGCGCCGAAACCCAACGCGCGATCGCGGCGGCCGAAGCCTGTTTCACCACTTGGCGCCAAGTCCCGGCGGCCGAGCGCGCCAAGCTCCTGGAAAAGTGGTACCAACTGATCATGGACAACCAGGAAGACCTGGCCCTGATCATGACCGCCGAACAAGGCAAGCCCTTGACCGAGTCGCGCGGCGAAATCGCCTACGGCGCCAGCTTCGTCAAATGGTTCGCCGAGGAAGCCCGGCGCATCTACGGCGACACCATTCCGTCGCCCGCTGCCGACCGACGCATCCTGGTGCTCAAGCAACCGATCGGCGTGGTCGCGGCGATCACCCCGTGGAATTTCCCCAATGCCATGATCACCCGCAAGTGCGCGCCGGCATTAGCCGCCGGCTGCCCGGTGCTGGTCAAGCCCTCGGAGATGACCCCGCTGTCGGCCCTGGCCTTGGCTGTGCTAGCCGAGCGCGCGGGCATTCCGGCCGGGGTGTTCAACGTGCTCACCGGCATGCCGGCGGGCGTGGGTGGCGAGATGACCAGCAACCCGGCGGTGCGCAAATTGTCGTTCACCGGTTCCACCCGCGTGGGCCAACTGTTGATGAGCCAGTGCGCCTCGACCATCAAGCGCCTGAGCCTGGAACTGGGCGGCAACGCGCCGTTCATCGTGTTCGACGACGCCGACCTGGACCTGGCCATCGCCGGGGTCATGCAGAGCAAATTCCGCAACGCCGGGCAGACCTGCGTGTGCGCCAACCGCATCCTGGTGCAGGACGGCATCTATGCCCGTTTTGCCGAGCGCCTGAAGGCGGCCGTGGCCGAGCTGAAAGTCGGCGATGGTCTGGCCGAGGGCGTGACCATCGGCCCATTGATCAATGCGGCAGCGGTGGACAAGGTGGCCCGCCACATCAGCGACGCGGTGGAGAAAGGCGCGAGCGTGGCCATCGGCGGATTGCCGCAAAACGACGGCCTGTACGTGCAGCCCACGGTGTTGCTGGACGCCAACGCCGACATGCTGCTGGCCGGTGAGGAAACCTTCGGCCCGGTGGCGCCGCTGTTCCGCTTTCATACCGAAGAAGAAGCCCTGGCTCTGGCCAACGCCACGCCCTATGGCCTGGGCGCCTACTACTTCACCCAGGACATGCGCCGCGCCTGGCGCGTGGGCGAGCGCCTGGAGTTCGGCATGGTGGGCTTGAACACCGGGATCATTTCCATGGAGGTGGCGCCGTTCGGCGGCATGAAGCAATCGGGCACCGGCCGCGAGGGTTCCAAGTATGGCCTGGATGAATTCCTTGAAGTGAAGGCCTGGCATATCGGTGGGTTGGGTTGATGGTGGGCCTCTTCGCGGGCAGAGACCCGCTCCCACAAAAGCGCGCACGCTGTCTGTGGGAGCGGGTCTCTGCCTGCGAAGAGGCCGGCACTGACATCCTGCAGGAACGACATTCTTGATCTCTTGGAGCACCACAGATGAATTTCACTGAAGGTTTCGAATCGGTCAGCGTCAACCAGGTCAGCAAGCACTACGGCAGCCTCAAGGCGCTGGACAACGTCAACCTCAAGGTCGAAGCCGGCGAGTTCATGTCGTTGCTCGGCCCGTCGGGCTCAGGCAAGACCACCCTGCTGAGCATCCTGGGCGGCTTCATCCGGGTCAGCTCCGGCAACATCCTGTTCGGCGAACGCAACGTTACCCTGATGCCGCCGCACAAGCGCGAGATCGGCGTGGTATTCCAGAACTACGCGCTGTTTCCGCACATGACCGTCGGCGAGAACGTGGCCTTCCCATTGCGCGCCCGCGGCGAAAGCCCGAGCAAGAGCCGCGACCGGGTCAAGCAGGCGCTGGCCACGGTCGAATTGAGCGGCTACGAAGAGCGTTCGATCGCAGCGCTTTCCGGTGGCCAGCGCCAGCGCGTGGCCCTGGCCCGGGCCATCGTTTTCGAGCCCAAGCTGATTTTGATGGACGAACCGCTGTCGGCCCTGGACAAGCAACTGCGCGAAACCATGCAGATCGAATTGCGCGCCCTGCACAAGCGCCTGGGCGCGACCATGATCTACGTGACCCACGATCAGCGTGAAGCGCTGACCATGAGCGACCGCATCGCCATCATGCGCGGCGGGCAACTGGTCCAGGTCGACACCCCTCGCCGCCTGCACGATCACCCTTCGGACGACTTCGTCGCCAGCTTCATCGGTGAAAGCACCCTGGTGCCGTTGCAACGCGGCGCGGACAACGGCTTGACCCTGGGTGCCACGCCGCTGCGCACCACCCGGCCGGTCCCGGCTTCGGGGGATGTGTTCCTGGCGCTGCAGTCGGAAAAACTGCTGCTGGACAGCGCCAGCGCAGGACCTGAGTGGAACCGCTTGAGCGGGCGGGTCGCCGACATCGTCTTTCAGGGTGAGAGCTTAAAAGTCTTCGTCGACCTGGACGGCGGGCCGACGGTCAGCCTGCGCCAGCCCAGCCACCACGAAGGCAACCTGAGCCTGCCACCGATCGGCTCGCCCATGCTGATGCGCCTGCACCCCGAAGACACCATCGTGGTGCCCCGCGCCGGGGTTTGAGGAGGTCAGTGAGGGCCCTCTTCGCGGGCAAAGAACTTGCGAAGAGGCCCTCACTGACACCCCACCACCCAAACAACCGAATCTACCGCCCCACCCGCAAAAAACAGGCAAACACCCCACCGCACCCCGCAACTTCGGTGCTTGTGATTTCCGCCACTCCTTATCCTGATCACATCACCCGCCACGCTCGGCGCTCACGGAGATCGAGATGAATTCTGCACTGACCGAAAATCAACGCCTGCTTGCCTTGCGCGAACAACACGTACCTCGCGGCATCGCCACCGCCCACCCGGTAGTCGCCGCGCGCGCCCACGGCGCCGAGTTGTGGGACGTGGACAACAAGCGCTATCTGGATTTCGTCGGCGGTATCGGCGTGCTCAATGTCGGCCACAACCACCCGGCCGTGGTCGAGGCGGTGCGTCAGCAAGTGGGCAAGGTGTCCCATGTCAGTTTTCAGGTCGCGGCCTACGAGACGTATATCGACGTTGCGGCGCGGTTGAACACGCTGATCGGCGGGGACGAGCACTACAAGAGCGTGCTGTTCACTTCCGGCGCCGAAGCGGTGGAAAACGCCATCAAGATCGCCCGCAGCTACACCAACCGGCCAGCGGTGATTTCGTTCCGCGGTGGCTTCCACGGCCGCACTCTGCTGGGGGTAACCCTGACCGGCATGAGCCAGCCCTACAAACAGAACTTCGGTCCGTTTCCGGCGGAGATCTATCACGCTAGCTACCCCAATGCCTACCGTGGCATCAGCAGCGACGACGCCCTGGCGCAGCTGCACGAACTGTTCGCCAGCGACGTGGCACCGGACCGCGTGGCGGCGATTCTGATCGAGCCCGTGCAGGGCGACGGTGGCTTTCTGGCCGCGCCGGTCGAATTCCTCCAGGCGCTGCGCGCGCTGTGTACGCAGCATGGCATCGTGTTGATCGCCGATGAGATCCAGGCCGGCTTCGGCCGTACCGGCAAGATGTTCGGTTTCCAGCATGCCGGTATCCAGCCGGATCTGGTTACCGTTGCCAAGTCCCTGGCCGGTGGCATGCCGCTGTCGGGCGTGGTCGGTCGGGCCGAAATGATGGATGCGCCGACCCCAGGCGGCTTGGGCGGTACCTACGGTGGTAACGCCGTGGCCTGCGCGGCGGCGCTGGCGGTGCTGGACTTGTTCGAGCACGAAGACCTGCTGGCCCAGGGCGAGCAGCGTGCGGTGCAGTTGCGCGAGGGCTTGCTGGCATTGCAGAAGCGCTATCCGCGTATCGGTGAAGTGCGGGGGCTGGGTTTCATGCTAGCGATCGAGATGATCAAGGACGATGCCGCGCACAGCCCGGATGTCGACCTCACCCAACGGATCATCGACGAGGCGCGTAACGCGGGGTTGCTGGTGATCAAGTGTGGTTTGTATCGCAACGTGGTGCGTTTCCTGGCACCGCTGGTGACCACCGCCGAGCAGGTGGCGGAAGCTTTGCAGATGCTCGACAAGGCATTGGCAAAAGCCGGGGCCTGATCGACGCAAGCCTTCTGGAAGGCCGCCGGCCTCTTCGCGGCCACGGACCGCTCCCACAGAAATCGGGGCCAACCGTGGGAGCGGTCATCGGCCGCGAAGAATGCGCCGCGGTTTGCCTGATACACCGCGGCGCTATTTTCGCGGTCACGGACCGCCCCACAGGAATCGGGGCCAACCGTGGGAGCGGTCATCGGCCGCGAAGAATGCGCTGCGGTTTGTCTGATACACCGCGGCGCTCTTTTCGCGGCCACGGACCGCTCCTACGCCGGATAAGCTGTAGAAGTCTGCAGGGAAGCCACTCATACCGTCGCTCGGGAGCAAATCATGAAAGTCACACAGTACAAGGCGTTGGGGTTCTCGTACGCCACCCTGGTCGACCGTGAACGGGGCATTCTCGAAGGCCTGCGACCCTTGTCGGTGCAGAGCCCGATTTCCAGCAGCGACGAACAACTGCTGCACGCCTACCGCGTGATCGCCCAAGAGCTTGGCCGGGCGGGCGGCAATGCCAGCGCCAGCGCTTTCCACGGCCAGCTGTACCAGCGCATGGCGCACCGATTGCATGTGATTCCCGGCTGGGATGAAAGTGTTGCCTTCGGTAGCTCGTCGGTGCACTGGCCAATCTTCGAAGACGCCCCCGGTGCCCTGCAATACCTGAGCAAGTTCTACCGGTTGATACTGATCGCCCCACCCCACGGCATCGATGTGGGCACCTTGACCCAACGCTTGCCCGTGGCATTCGATGCGGTCATCGAGCCTTGCAACGACGCCTGGCACAGCAGCCTCGCCGTCGAGTTGCAGCGCCTGGGTCTGGAGCGCTCGCAGCTGCTGCCGGTGCGCAGTACCGAAACGGATGACCCATGGAACCTGCGTGTGGACTTTCCGGTGTGTACCCTGCACCGCGATCATCGCCAGCCATGGAATCTCTCGCCCCAGGCTCTGGACGGCAAGCGCTGTGAATACGCCAGCCTTGCGGACCTCGCCCATGCCCATCAAACGGCATTGCACGCCTGAGGCCCACGTTCATGTTCTGACTTGACGAGGTCCACCCCATGGATGCTGCAACGAAACTGGATCGCATCGACATCAATATCCTGGTGCAACTGCAAAAAGACGGGCGCATGACTAACGTCAGCCTCGCCGAAGCGGTGGGCCTGTCACCCAGCCCCTGCCTGCAACGGGTCAAGCGCCTGGAATCGGCGGGCTACATCAGTGGCTACGAAGCGCACGTCAACCTGGCCAAGTTCGCCAGCTCTGTCACGGTGTTCACCGAGGTGACCCTGTCGGACCACAAGCGCGCCGATTTCGTGAAGTTCGAATCGAGCATTCGCAACATCGACGAGGTGCTCGAATGCCATTTGATCAGCGGCGGGTATGACTATCTGGTACGGTTCCTGTGCAGCAGCATCCAGCACTACCAGGAATTGATGGAGTCGATCCTCGACAAGAACATCGGCATCGACAAGTATTTCAGCTACATCGTCATCAAGAGCCCGGTGCTCAAGAGCGCCGTGCCGTTGCGCAGTTTGGTGCGGGCGGTTTGATGCCCGCACCGCGTCCAGCCATCACACCAATCCCCTGTAGCAGCGGCGCGAGCCGCGTCCGCCGGTCACACCGTCTCAACTCAATATGCAAAACACCTTGCGCACCGTCTGCGTGCTGGCCCAGGCATTGGTCGCGCCTGCCGGCACCACCACGACCTCCCCTGCGTTCACCGTGCACGCCTCGCCCTGCTCGGGCGACAGGGTCACAGCCCCTTCCAGAATGAACATCAGCTCGCTGTAGCCCGGCTGCACCTGCTTGCGCGCATAGGCCTCGCACTGCCACAGACCGATGCGCAGGTTCGCCGCGCTGAACAGCGTTGTGCTCCAGGCCTTGGGGGTCGGGGTGAGCAGCACCGTGGCGGCCGGTGGATCGCTGGGCGGTAGCAGCTGCGCGAAATCGATCTTCAGCGGCTTCGTCGGCATGTCGGTGCTCGGCACCAAGCCTGGAAAAGCCATGAACAGGCGGCGTAGCTGCCCACGGTGCTGCCAGCGCACCGCGATGCCACGGGGCACCACGAAACAATCGCCGGCCTTCAGGCGCAGGTCGAAACCCTCGCCTTGCAGGGTCAACTCGCCGGCTTCGACGATCCCCAGTTCGACCCAAGGAAAATCCTCGATCGACAGGTTGGCCCCGACGCTGGTCGAGGCACCCACCGCATAGCCATTGTGGGCGTCATGAAAGTGCACGGTGCGCCCGGCCGCCAGTGGGTCGTCCTGCAAGGCAAAGGCTGCCAAGGGCAATTGGCGGTCGAGAGGGGGCTGTGAATAATGCAGGATCGGGGGCATAGGGCTCGTCTTGGCAATGAAGTGGGCGGCTCAGCGGCCGATGGCATCCAGCAGTTGTTGCCAACCGGCGGCTAGGCGTACACCGGGCGCGCGGAAGGCATGCAGGGGGATGGGTTTGAAGGTATCGCCCGCCAGCAGGCCCAACTGCACCGGCTCGCCGGCCGTCATGGCAGCCAGTTGCTTGCCCATGTAGGTGGACATCGCCACACCGCCGCCGTTGTAGCCGATGGCATAGAAACTGCGCGGATCCAGTTGGCCGGCGTGGGGCAAGTAATCGAGGGTCATGGCCACCAGCCCCGACCAGCGAAACGTCACGGGCTGGTCACGCAGGATCGGGAACACCACACCCATGCTGCGTTGCAGGGTGGCGAAGGCGCTGTCCGAATCGTCCTTGCCGAACGCACCGCGGCCGCCGAAGATCAACCGGTCGCCGATCACCCGGAACCAGCGCAGCATGCGCTTGGTGTCGCCACAGACCTGACCACCGGGCATTAGTTTGGCCAGCACATCCACGGGCAGTGGCGCAGTCGCGATGATGGCGCTGCGAAACGGAATCAGCCGTCGGTGCAGGGTGTCGGTCGCGGCGCTCTGGTCGGAATAGCCATTGGTGGCATACACCACCTGTTTGGCACTGACCCGCCCCTGGGGCGTCTGCACGATCACCCGGTCGCCCTCTTGGCGAACCTGCAACGCCGGGCTGTTGATGAATATCTTTACGCCCCGTTCGTGCAAGCTGTTGGCCATGCCACGGGCGTAGTTGAGCGGGTGGATACCGCCCGCCTTGGGCGTCAGCAGCCCACCGTGGAAAATGCTCGAGCCGGTCATTTCCCTTACCTGGTCGGCATCGATCATGCGTGATGATTCGCCGCCGGTTTCACGCTTGATCCACTCAGCGGTGTTGCGCAGCCCGGTCAGGGCGAGCTCGTTATGGGCCGCAGCGATATGCCCGCCCATGTGCAACTGGGCGTCCTCGATGCCCAGGCTTTCGACCATTTCCACCAGGCTGTCCACAGCGGCATAGCCGGTGCGGTACATGTGCAACGCGGTGCCGCGGTCGAAGCGCTGCATCAGGGCAGGAAAGCCGACGCGAAACTTGGGCGACACCACGCCGCCGTTCCGGCCGCTGGCCCCCCAGGCCAAGGTGTTAGCCTCCAGAATCAACGGCTCGCGACCGCTCAGGGCAATGTGATGCGCCGCCGAGAGCCCGGTGTAGCCGGCGCCGACGATCACCACATCGCACTGCCGGTCGCCCTGCAGCGCCTGCAGTGCCGGCCCCGGTCGGGCGGTGGCCGCCCACAAACTCTTCACAGTCATAGCCGGTTTCCACGAGTGGCGGCGCTCCAGATGAGCGCCGCGGTTGTCAGCCCAGTTCCTGCTCGACCGCGTCGGCCAGTTGCGCCAGCGAGGTGAAATGGTAGTGCGGTTTGGTGTGCTCGGATTCCAGAGTGCCGCCGCTGCCTTTCTGCGCGTGGCGACGCTCGATCCAGCAGGTCTGGTAGCCCAGGCGCATGGCTACGCCAATGTCGTGGTATTGGCTCTGGGCGACGTGGAGGATTTCTTCGAAGACGATGCCCTGCGTGGCCAGTACGCCCCGGGTGTAGGCGAAGAACTGCGGATCGGGCTTCTCGAAGCGCACGTCGTCGACCGTCACGCGCACATCGAAGGGCTCGTCGAGGGTCTTGGCCATGTGGTTCAGGGCCCAAATCTGCGAGTTGGTGGTGGCCACCAGCTTGAAGTGCTTGTGCAGACGCTTGAGCGCCTCGATCGAATCCGGGAAGGCCGGGAAGTTCTCCACCGCCAGGGCCAGGCCGCGAGCGTATTCGTCGTTGTCTGGCAAGCCGAGCTTGTTGGCGATCAAGTGGTAGCAGCGCTCCAGGTCGTCCGGCCACCAGCCCGAATCGGGCATCGCACGGGCTTCGCGGTAGGCCTTGAGGATGTCGTCGTCGCTGCACGCCTTGCCCGCTTCACCGGCCACTTCGCGCACATGGTTGAGGATGCCGGCTTCGAAATCGATCAGGGTGCCGACGACATCGAACGTCAGGGCTTTGAACTGCTTGAATGACATAGGGCGCTCCACAGGATGAACCAAGGGAAGATGCAAGGTGTGGTTCAATTATCAGCCGGGTGAATCGCCATATGTTCTGTTTTGTCCTTACCTCAGGGCATAACCTACCGTTTTTCCCGCCCTCGCGGCATACCTGGGTTCAGGACGCCTCGGCGATCTTCTTGACCAGGCTAAACTGGGGGTAAAGCGCATCGATTCGCGCGATGTCCGCCTGCATCTCTTCGATGATCCACTGGCGTACGCTGTCGACGATCGGCCGGCTCGGGCGGTTGGCCGGAGTCACCAGGCAGCAGCGCCGGGCACTGACGGTCACCGCATCGCCCACCGGCAGCAGTTGCCCGTTGGCCAGGCAGTGCGACACCACGTTGAGCCAGCCCAGCGCCATACCCTGGCCGAGCAGGGCCGCCTGCACGACCACGGCATAGTCGGAAAACACCAGGGCACTGTCGGTGCGTCCGCCCTGGTCGAAAGGCGCAGCCCAGGTGCGGTCCTGGTTGTCCATGTGGATCAGCGCAGGCGTTGCGCTTTTGCCCTTGCCGCCCGGCACTGCGGAGCGGTACTGGGGGCTGCATACTGGCAGGGTGATCTCGGGCAGGACCAGGCAGTCTGCGGCTTTCACGCTACCGACGTCGAGGTAACGCATGCCCAGGTCGACGTCCATCAACGGCCCGCCGATGCGTCCGGACATCAGCTGGTAGCGCATGTCGACCGTGGGAAAACGCTCGCTGAAACGGCTCATGCGCGGCATCAGCCAGTGGGTGGTGAACGCGGTGGACACCGACAGGGTGATGGTTTCCATACCCGTGGCGCGGGCAGAGATTTCGCTGATGGCCGACTCGATGGTGTCGAAGCCTTCCTGAACCCGGCGATAGAGGATAGTCCCGCTTTCGGTGAGCCGCGCGCCGCCACGAACGCGCTCGAACAGCTGCACCCCGAGGTGATCTTCCAGCCGCGAGAGCATGCGGCTGACCGCAGGTTGGCTGACGCACAGCTCGTCGGCCGCACGTGTAAAACTGCCGCAACGCGCCGCCGCCTCGAAAACGAACAAGGAGCCGGAACTGGGCAGCTTTCTACGAAGGTTGGACATGACCTGAGTTTATGCCTGGGAAAACTATTAGTAAATTGCCGTGACGCCGAAACCCTTCCTATCCTGACCACCAGCCTGACACGTCGGCGACACACGCGGTGTGCCTGACCAACCGCACAAACCCGGACGCGGCTCGCGCCGCTGCTACGGGTACCAGGGGGCATCGGCTTTTTTTATCACGGGTGGAGAGCGACTTTTGGACAACGCGTTGAAGTTCTATATAGACGGGCAATGGGTCGAGCCCTCCGGCGCGCGCCGCCTGGCGGTGATCAACCCGGCCACCGAGCAGGCCTTTGCCGAAATCGCCTTGGGTGAGCAGGCCGACGTCGATGTCGCCGTTGCAGCAGCGCGGCGGGCCTTCACTGAATTTGCCTTTACCACTCCAACCGAGCGCAAGGCGCTGCTCGAACGGATTCTCGAGTCCTTCATGGCCCGCTACGACGACATCGCCGCGGCCATCATGCAGGAGGTCGGCGCGCCCCAGGCCTTGGCCCATGACTGGCAGGCCGGCATCGGCAAGCGTCACCTGGAGCAGATGCTGCGCACCCTGGACAGCTTCGAGTTTCGCAAGACGCGCGGCACCACCCTGATCAACCAGGAACCGGTTGGCGTGGTGGCCTTGATCACCCCCTGGAACTGGCCGATCAACCAGATCGCCTGCAAGGTGGCGCCGGCATTGGCAGCCGGGTGCACCTTGGTGCTCAAGCCCAGCGAGATCGCGCCGATCAACGCGATCATTTTCGCCGAAGTACTGCACAGCGCCGGGGTGCCCGCAGGCGTGTTCAACCTGATCAATGGCGACGGCCCAGACGTGGGTGCGGCGCTGGCCAGCCATCCCGACGTGGACATGGTGTCGTTCACAGGCTCCACCAGAGCGGGTGTGGAAGTGGCGCGGCTGGCCGCGCCGACGGTCAAGCGTGTGCATCAGGAACTGGGCGGCAAGTCGGCGAATATCCTGCTTGATGACGTGGACCTGCACGCCGCCGTGACGGCGGGAGTCAACGGATGCTTTGGCAACAGCGGCCAGTCCTGCAATGCGCCGACGCGCATGCTGGTGCCCGCCGCGCTGCACGATCAGGCCGTGGCTATTGCTCGCCAGGCGGCATCGACCCATCGAGTCGGCGTGCCCGACGATCCGTCGACCACCCTGGGCCCGGTCATCAGTGACCGGCAATACCAGGCGATCCAGCGGATGATCGCCCTGGGCATCGACGAAGGCGCGCAGTTGGTGTGTGGCGGTCTGGGTCGGCCCGCCGGACTGGACACTGGGTACTACGTACAGCCGACGATCTTCGCCGGGGTGGATGCGCAGATGACCATTGCCCGCGAAGAGATCTTCGGCCCAGTGCTGGTGATCCAGCCGTATACCGATGAACAGGATGCGGTGCGTATGGCCAACGACAGCGTGTTCGGGCTGGCGGCGTACGTGCAGTCGGCCAGCCAGGAACGGGCTCGCTCGGTTGCCCTGCAAATGCGCGCCGGGAGTGTCTACATCAACTACCCAAGCTGGGATCCCGCAGCCCCGTTCGGGGGTTACAAGCAGTCCGGCAATGGCCGCGAATATGCCGAATGGGGCCTGGAAGCGTTTCTGGAGGTGAAGGGTATCGTCGGCTGGGGGGCCTGAAACACCGCGGCGCCCCTTTCGCGGCCACGGACCGCTCCCACGGTTCATTTCAGGCCAACTGTGGGAGCGGTCATCGGCCGCGAATCAGGCACCGCAAGCTATCTGAAGAAGTGCGGTGTCACCCCGCCTTGATCAGATCCGCGATGCGTTCGGCCATCATGATGGTCGGCACGTTGGTGTTGGCGCACGGAATCGCCGGTATCAGCGACGCATCGCACACCCGCAACCCCGTTACGCCGATCACTCGGCCATCGCCCAAGGTCACGGCCTGGGGATCGTCCAACCGGCCCATGCGGCAGGTGCCCGACGGATGCCAGGTGCCACCCACATTGGTTCGCACGAATTCGCTCAATGCGCGATCGTCGGCCAGCAGCTTGTCCAGCGTCACCCCCTGGGTCACCAAGCCACGCACCACCCACCCGCGCAACGGCCCGGCAATATCCAGCAGCAGGCTCAACACCCCGCGCTGCAGGGCATTGAAGCGCCCCGGCATCGCCACCTTGGCCACCCTGGGCGAGTAGCTGGATGGAAACACCACGGTGCGCAGAGGATCCAGGCCCGGTGCCGACAACGTCTCGGCGCCCATGCGTACGGCCTGCTTCAAACGCTGCAGGTCGCGTGCTTCGGACAGCATCGAAAAACGGACATCCGGTTCCTGCAACGGATCCAGCGACGTCACCTGCACCCGCCCCCGCGAGTAGGATTTATTGACCCAGAAAAACATCGTGCCCAACCGGTAACCCACCGAATGCCAGCCGGAGCGCGACAGGATCGCCCCGTGCATGTCACCCGGCACGGTGCCCGGCAACCCGGATGAGAAGCGTACGATCGCCTGTTCGTGATGCTCGTCGACGTGCGGCGTGCGCCCTTGTGTCGTCAACAGCGCCGACACGGCGATCGACGGGTGCTCCATCAGGTTGCCGCCTACGCCTGGCCGGTCGGCCACCAGCGGCACGCCCAAGTCCAGCAGTTGGTCCAGCGGCCCTACCCCGCTGCGGATCAACAGCGCCGGACTGTGGATCGCTCCGGCGCAGACGATCACTTCCTGCGCCTGCACTTCCTCCACCGCGCCAGCCCGGTCCAGCAGCCGAGCACCGACCGCCTGGGTACCGCGGAACAACACACGGTCCACTACACACTCGGTACGCAGCGTCAGGTTGGGCCGCGCACGAACCTCGTCGGTGAGGTAGCACACCGACACCGGAATCCGCTCGCCCTGCTCGCTTACCCCGATGGCGCCGACGTAGACGCCGTCCTGCCATTCTCCGTTCTGGTCTGGGCGGGTGGGCAAGCCGCGAGAAGCCAACACCCCCATGACCCCCTTGACGAAGGGCGACAGGAACGCCGGTGCCGTACGCCGGATGCGCACCGGCCCGGCATCACCGTGCAAGGGTCCGGTGAAATCACAGTCGGTTTCCAGCTTGCGAAAGTACGGCAGGCAGCTGGCCCAGCTCCAGCCCTCGGCGCCCAGCCGTCCCCACTCATCGTAGTCGTCCGGCGCACCGCGGTTGGTCATCAGCGCGTTGATCGCCGAGCCACCCCCGAGCAGGCGCGCCTGCTCGTAGCGACGGCTGCCTTGGGCGGCCATGCGTGCAGTCAGGCGCTGCCAGATGTTGCGCTCATCCAGATAAGCTCGGCCCGGATAACGGCTGGCGATGGTCGCTGGCATCTTGCCCGGCGCAATGTCGCGCCCAGCCTCCACCAGGCACACGCGCTTGTTCGGGTCTTCGGACAGCCGCGCGGCCAGCACGCAGCCCGCGCTGCCGCCGCCCAGAATCAGATAGTCGATCACGCTTGCGGCCGCCTTACTGGACGAATTTCAACCAGCGGTCCTTGGCGGCAATGCCTTCGGCCGACGACCACCACTCTTCGGACATCAGCGCCTGCTTGGCGGCGTTTTCCGGCGAGCTGGGCAGCTCTTTGCCCCGTTCGGCGCTGAGCTTGCCGGTGGCGAAGGCAGCAGGGTTGCCCGGTCCGTAGTCGATGTATTTGGGCAAGTCGGCCTGCAGCTCGGGCGACACGGCGGTGTCGACGAACTTGACCGCCTGGGCCAGGTTCGGCGCGTTCTTGAGGATGCACAACTGGGTGTTCTGCAAGATGCCATCGTTGTAGGTGAAGTCGACATCGGCGTTGTCTTTCTTCACCGCGCCCACGCGGCCGTTCCAGATCATCAGCATGTCCACTTCGCCGTCGTTGAGCAGCTGGGCCGATTGCCCGCCCGAACTCCACCACACGGCAATGTCCGGCTTGATCTGGGCCAGGCGTTTGTAGGCGCGGTCGACGTCCAGGGGATAGAGCTTGTCGCGCGGCACGCCATCGGAAATCAACGCAGCTTCCAGGGTGCCCATGGGGTCGTTGCGCAAAGCGCGAGTGCCGGGGAAATCCTTGACGTTCCAGAAGTCGGCCCAGCTCTGCGGCACTTTCTTCAAAGACTTGGTGTTGTAGCCCAGTACCGAGGAATAGAACTCGTAGGCCACCGAATAAGGCGTGCGATAGGCTTCGGGCATGCCCTTGACGTTGGGCATCTTGGCCAGGTCCAACGGTTCGATCAGGCCTTCGCGGCCGCCGCGGATGCAGTTCGAAGGTGGGGTGTCGATCACGTCCCACACCGGCTTGCCGGTTTCGCCCTGGGCCTTGACCATGGGCCATGCGTCCGGAACGCTGTCCTGCTTGATGGTGATGCCGAGCAACTTGGCGGCGGGGTCGAGGATGGCCTTGGTCTGCGCTTCCTGGTACACGCCACCTTGGGAGACGAAGGTAATCTGCTCGGCCTGGGCGCTGGTGGTGCACGCCATGGCTACGTACAACAGGGATAGGACAGAACCGAAAGACAAGGTTTTCATGGCAAATCATCCTGGGGGTAGATTAATTCGGCAGCGACAAAAACCTCGACGGGTAGCCCATGTTTGCACCGGTTCTGTATTTTTGTTCGACCGAGCGGGATCGCTGGAAGGTACAAGACGACACGCCAGAACGACAATGCACCATTAGTCAGTACCACCATGATTTCAGGTTATGAATCCCAGTCACCCATACCCCCTGTAGCAGCGGCGCGAGCCGCGTCACCAACGCCGCAGTACACCTGACCCACCGCTTGGAGGCCGGACGCGGCTCGCGCCGCTGCTACAGGACGCAGGTGCCAGTCAGCCGTGTTCCACCATGGCGAACGGCAATCGTTGGCCAAGCGCTTCGCGCAGGTAGTGCACGAAAGCGGCGATGCGCTGGGGCGTGTGGCGCCTTTGCTGGTACACCGCGTACACATCGGCCTGCGGCGCCTGATGGTCGGTCAACAGCGCTTGCAACCGTCCACTTTCCAGATGCGTCTGCACATCCCAGCGCGACCTCAAGATCAAACCATGGCCATCCAGCGCCCAGCCCAGCGCCACTTCACCGTCATTGCTCGACAGCGTTCCGGTGACCTTGTGCGCGTAGTCCCGGCCGTCCTTGCGGAAGCGCCAGATGGCGTAATCGCTACCAAACTGGCGCAGCACGATGCAATTGTGCGCCGCCAGATCGGCCACCTGAGTCGGTGCAGGCATGTCCTCAAGGTATCTGGGCGCCCCGCACAGCACGCGCGGATTTTCCAGCAGGCGCACAGCGATCAAGCGCGAGTCGGGCGGCTCGCCCATGAACACGCCCAGGTCGAACTGATCGTCGAGCAGACTCATCGGCTGGCTGCTCAGCTCCAGGGACACTTCCAATTCAGGATGCAGGCGCGCAAAGGCCGAGACCACCTGGGCCAGGTGCCTGCGGCCAAAGCCCAGGGTGGCATTGATCCGCAACCGGCCATGCAAAGTCGGCTGACGCGTACCCAGCGCGCTTTCCAGCTCATCGAGCTGGCGCAGGATCGGCCGCCCGCCTTCCAGGTACAGCACGCCTTCAGGCGTCAGCGACAAGCGTCGCGTGGTGCGTTGCAGCAACTGCACGCCCAGGCGCTGCTCCAGCTGGCTCAGACGCTTGCTCACTGCGGGCAGCGACAGGCCCAGGTGCCGGGCCACCTCGGTCAAGCTGGCCCGGGTGGCCACCTGCTGAAAGAAGCTCAGGTCATCGATCATGCTCATGGATTGTTTACCTGAATCTAAGAATGGCTTAACCAGCAGGCCAATTATTAATCCCGACACACTGATTACACTGAGTCCACAGGTTCATCAACCCATGCATCAATGACTGGAGTGCAGCATGAGCAAGTCCACTTACAAGATCGCGGTGATCCCCGGTGACGGCATCGGCAAGGAAGTCATGCCAGAAGGGGTTCGTGTGCTCGACGCCGTGGCCGCCCGCTACGACCTGCACTTGCAATGGGACTGGTTCGATTTCGCCAGTGCCGATTACTACCTGGCGCACGGCAAGATGATGCCTGATGACTGGTTCGAGACGCTCAAGGGCTACGACGCCATCTACTTCGGCGCCGTGGGCTGGCCCGATGTGGTGCCCGACCATGTTTCGCTGTGGGATTCGCTGCTGCAGTTCCGCCGCGAGTTCGACCAGTACGTCAACCTGCGCCCCTGCCGCTTGATGCCTGGGGTCAAGGCACCACTGGCCAACCGCAAGCCCGGCGACATCGATTTCTGGGTCGTGCGCGAGAACACCGAAGGCGAGTATTCCAGCGTGGGCGGCAAGATGTTCCCCGGCACCGACCGCGAGATCGTCCTGCAGGAAACGGTGATGACCCGCGTTGGCGTGGACCGCATTCTCAAGTTCGCCTACGACCTGGCGCAAAGCCGACCCAAGAAACACCTGACCTCGGCCACCAAGTCCAACGGCATCGCCATTACCATGCCGTACTGGGACGAACGCGTGGTCGAGATGGGCAAGAAGTACCCGGCCGTGAACGTGGACAAGTACCACATCGACATTCTCACGGCCAACTTCGTGCTGCACCCGGACTGGTTCGATGTGGTGGTGGCCAGCAACTTGTTCGGCGACATCCTTTCCGACCTGGGCCCGGCCTGCACCGGCACCATCGGCATTGCGCCGTCGGCCAATATCAATCCGGAGCGCAACTTCCCCAGCCTGTTCGAACCGGTACACGGCTCGGCGCCGGACATTGCCGGCAAGGGCGTGGCCAATCCGATCGGGCAGATCTGGTGCGGCGCCATGATGCTCGAACACCTCGGTCATCCTGAGGCAGGAGCGGAGGTTCTGGCGGCCATTGAAAAGGTCCTGGCCATGGGCCCCGAACAAGCGCCCCTGACCGCCGACATCGGCGGCACCGGCACCACTCGCGCCTTGGGCGAGGCCATCGCCGCCGTCTGCTGATGCCGCGATGCACCTGACACACCCTAGCGCCCCTGTGGGAGTGGGCTCTGCCCGCGAAACAGGCACCGCAGTGTTTCAGGTGTACCGCAGTGAAGCCTTCGCGGGCAGAGCCCGCTCCCACAAGGTGCCAATGCTCCAAAGGTTATTGGCAGTGCGCTGTGGGAAAGGCTATCACCGCTCCACTGGGGGAGCGGGCTCTACCCGCGAAACAAGCGCTGCGGTACCTCTGATACACCGCAGCCCCCTGTGGGAGCGGGCTCTGCCCGCGAAACAAGCGCTGCGGTACCTCTGATACACCGCAGCCCCCTGTGGGAGCGGGCTCTGCCCGCGAAACAAGCACCGCGGTACCTCTGACACACCGCAGCCCGCTCCCACAGCCCCTCCTCCCACAGAGTCCTGCTCCCACGCGGTACCGCTCCTACGGTCAACTTGTTCTGTTTGACCGGCTCGATTCGGGAGAATGTTGCGTCGCGATCTGGCATCGTCGGTGTTCCCTCCGATCGTCCATGAGAACCCGCCTTATGACGCTGCTGTTCAAAGTCCCCGACGAGCGTGCGTCGGTCTGGAAGGCATTGTTCGCCGAACATGCCCCGGATATTCCCGTGCGTTTCTGGCCAGACATCGGCGACCCGGCGCAGGTGCGCTACTTTGCGGCCTGGCAGCCGCCTGCAGACCTGTATGAACGGTTCACCGAGCTTGAGGTGGTCTTCGCCACTTCGGCGGGGGTCGACCAGTTCGATCTGGCCCATGTGCCCGACTTGGTCAGCGTGGTGCGCATGCTCGACCCCGGCATTGCCCAAGGCATCATCGAATACGCAGGCTTTGCCGTGCTTGGCTTGCATCGACAACTGCCGACCTACCTGCAGCAACAGCGCGAAGGCGTATGGAAGGCCCATCCGCTGCTGGCAGCCAGCAAGCGTCGTGTGGGCGTCATGGGTCTGGGCAACCTGGGCCAGGCCACGCTGAATACGCTGAGGCCGTTCGGCTTTGCCCTGAGTGGTTGGTCACGTACGCTCAAGACTTTGCCCGGCGTGCAGTGCTACGGCGGCCTGGAACAGCTGCCGGACTTTCTCGGCAGCTGCGACATCCTCCTGTGCCTGTTGCCGCTGACCCACGACACTGCCGGCATCCTCAACGCGCAGACCTTCGCCGCGCTGCCCGCGGGCGCGAGCCTGATCAACCTGGGCCGTGGTGGCCATCTGGTGGAAGCGGACTTGTTGGCGGCGCTGGACTCGGGCCATCTGGCCCATGCAATCGTCGATGTGCTGCAAGAAGAGCCGCCACGCAGCGATCACCCTTTCCTCGACCATCCTAAAATCTGGCTGACCCCGCACATCGGCGCCATGACCGATCCGCACTCGGCCTTCGAGGTACTGCTGGAGAACATCCGCAGGCATCAACGAGGTGAGGACATGGTCGGTCTGGTGGAGCCGGGCACCGGCTATTAGCGGCAAACCTGTGGCAGCCACATAGAGGGCTGCCACAGGTCAGGCGCTTCAGTGCTTCTTCGGCGTACTCGGATTGATCATCCGCGACAGGCCCAGGTTCTTCAGGGCCAGCTGCAGCGAGCTGTGGATAACTTGCGGGTTGTCGATCTTGCTCAACTGGGCCAGCAGTTCCTTGGCCTTGCTCAGGTTGACCTGACGCAGCATCCACTTCACTTTCGGCAAGTTGGTAGCGTTCATCGACAGGCTATCGAAACCCATCGCCATCAACAGTATCGCCGCAGCCGGGTCGCCGGCCATTTCGCCACAGATGCTCACCGGCTTGCCTTCGGCATGCGCCTCGGTGACCACGTGCTGCAGGGCCTGCAGCACCGCCGGGTGCAGGTAGTCGTAAAGGTCGGCCACGCGCGGGTTGTTGCGGTCCACGGCCAACAGGTATTGGGTCAGGTCGTTCGAGCCCACCGAAAGGAAGTCGACCTGGCGCGCCAGCTCCTTGGTCAGGTACACCGCCGCCGGGATCTCGATCATCACGCCCACCGGCGGCATCGGCACGTCGGTGCCCTCGTCGCGCACCTCGCCCCAGGCCCGGTGAATCAGGTGCAGGGCTTCTTCCAGCTCGTGGGTGCCGGAGATCATCGGCAGCAGGATCCGCAAGTTGTTCAGGCCTTCGCTGGCCTTGAGCATCGCGCGGGTCTGCACCAGGAAGATTTCCGGATGGTCGAGGGTCACGCGAATGCCGCGCCAGCCCAGGAACGGGTTCTCTTCCTTGATGGGAAAATACGACAGCGACTTGTCGCCGCCGATGTCCAGGCTGCGCATGGTCACCGGCAGCGGGTGGAAGGCTGCCAACTGCTCACGGTAGATGGCCAGCTGTTCCTTCTCGCTGGGGAAACGCTGGTTGATCATGAACGGCACTTCGGTGCGGTACAGCCCGACGCCCTCGGCGCCGCGCTGCTGGGCGCGGGCCACGTCGGCCAGCAACCCGGTGTTGACCCAGAGCGGCATGCGGTGGCCATCCAGGGTCACGCAGGGCAGTTCGCGCAGGGCGTCGAGGCCCAGCGCCAGCTGTCGCTCTTCCTCGACCACATCGGCAAACTGCTTGCTGAGGATGTCGCTGGGGTTGGTGTAGACCTCGCCGTGGTAGCCATCGACGATCATCTTGATGCCATCGACCTTGGAATACGGCAGGTCGACCAGGCCCATCACCGTCGGGATGCCCATGGCACGCGCCAGGATGGCCACATGGGAGTTACCCGAACCCAGGACCGACACCAGGCCCACCAGCTTGCCTTCCGGCACCTCGCCGAGCATGGCCGGCGACAGCTCCTCGCTGATCAGAATGGTGTTGTCGGGGTAGACCAGGGTTTGCTGGCGCGCCTCCTGCAAATAGGCGAGCAGGCGCCGCCCCAGGTCCTTGACGTCGGAGGCGCGCTCGCGCAGGTAGGCGTCGTCCATCAATTCGAAACGGTTGACGTGCTCGGTGACCACGTGGCGCAGCGCACCCTGGGCCCACTGGCCGGTCTTGATCACGTTGGTTACTTCGCTGCCCAGCGAGGCATCGTCGAGCATCATCAAGTAGACGTCGAACAGCGCCCGCTCTTCGGGGCGCAGCTGGGTGGCCAGTTTTGCCGACAGGGTGCGCATGTCGTTGCGCACGCCTTCCAGCGCGTTCTGGAACAACGCCAGCTCGGCATCGATGTCGCTAACGCTCTTGTCGGGCACCACGTCCAGGTCCGCCGGCGGCAGCATCACCACCGCGGTCCCGACTGCGGCGCCGGGCGAGCCGGGCACGCCAACGAAGCGCGCTTCCTGGATGCCCTTGCCCTGCCGCCCCAGGCCGCGAATCGAACCGGTGGCTTCGGCGTGGGCGATCACCCCCGCCAATTGCGCGCTCATGGTGACCAGAAAGGCTTCTTCGCCCTCGTCGAACTGACGCCGCTCCTTTTGCTGGATCACCAGCACCCCCACCACACGACGGTGGTGGATGATCGGCGTACCGAGGAAGGACGCGTAGCGCTCCTCGCCGGTTTCGGCGAAGTAGCGATAGCGCGGGTGGCCGGCGGCGTTTTCCAGGTTGAGCGGTTCTTCGCGGGTGCCCACCAGGCCCACCAGGCCTTCGTTGGGGGCCATGCTGACCTTGCCGATGGAGCGCTTGTTGAGGCCTTCGGTGGCCATCAATACGAAGCGATTGGTTTCCAGATCCAGCAGGTACACCGAGCAGACCTGGCTGCCCATGGCTTCCTTGACGCGTTGCACGATGATCCCCAGCGCCGACTTGAGATCCTTGGCGGAGTTGACTTCCTGGACGATCTTGCGCAGCGTATTGAGCATGGCTCGGGGTCGAACTCCGTCGTCAGTCGCGCGAGAGAAGGCGCGGGGCTAGCTCTTTGAGCGCGCGTCTGTAGACCTCGCGCTTGAATGTCACCACCTGGCCCAGCGGGTACCAATAGCTGACCCAGCGCCAGCCGTCGAACTCGGGCTTGCCGGTCAGGTCCATGCGTACGCGCTGTTCGTTGGACACCAGGCGCAGCAGGAACCATTTCTGCTTCTGGCCGATGCACAGCGGCTGGCTGTGCGTGCGCACCAGGCGTTGGGGTAGACGATAACGCAACCAGCCGCGGGTGCAGGCAAGTATTTCTACATCCTGGCGTTCCAGCCCGACTTCTTCATTCAGCTCGCGGTACAAGGCCTCTTCCGGCGTTTCCTGAGGGTTGATGCCCCCTTGCGGGAATTGCCAGGCGTCCTGATTGATACGCCGAGCCCATAGCACCTGACCGGCGTCATTGGTAAGAATGATGCCAACGTTAGGGCGAAAACCATCGGGGTCGATCACGGCAACAACCTCGTAAACGCATGTTCTGGCATTGTTCCACAAAGCCTGTGAAGGCAGCAACGACGCCGCATAGCTTATGTGCACACATGTGAAAAGTCCGTATTCTGTGGGCCTTTTCCCCATTTAATGCGAGTCATTTCATGCGCCTGGCCCTATTCGACCTCGACAACACGCTGCTCGGCGGCGACAGCGACCATGCCTGGGGTGATTACCTGTGCACGCGCGGCATTCTCGATGCCGCCACGTACAAGGCGCGCAATGATGAGTTCTATCAGGACTACCTGGCAGGCCGTCTGGACTTGAACGAGTACCTGAACTTCACCCTGGAAATCCTCGCGGCGACCGACGTGGCGCAACTGGATGAATGGCATCGCGATTTCATGCGTGACTGCATCGAGCCGATCATGCTGCCCAAGGCCGCCGCCTTGCTGCAACAGCATCGCGACGCGGGTGACAAGCTGGTGATCATCACCGCCACCAACCGCTTCGTGACCGGCCCGATCGCCGAGCGCCTGGGCGTGGAAACGCTGCTGGCCACGGAAGTGGAAATGGTCGACGGCCGCTACACCGGACGCAGCTATGACGTGCCCTGCTTCAAGGAAGGCAAGGTCACGCGCCTGAACCGCTGGCTGGAAGAGAACGGCTACGATCTGCACGACAGCTATTTCTACAGCGACTCGATGAACGATCTGCCACTGCTGGAGCAGGTGACCCACCCGGTGGTGGTCGATCCAGACCCCCGCCTGCACGAAGAAGCCAAGCGCCGCGGCTGGAAAGAAATCTCCCTGCGCTGATACCTACTGACTGCTCACTGCTAACTGTGGGAGCGGGGCGGGCGGCTGAGCCCTCTGCCCGCGAAGAATGCGCCGCCGTCTGCCTGACTGTGGGAGCGGGCTCTGCCCGCGAAGAATGCGACGCGGTCTGTCTGATCCACCGCGGCGCTCATTTCGCGGGCAGAGCCCGCTCCCACAGGGATCGCGGCCAACCGTAGGAGCGGTCATCGCCGCGAAGAATGCGCTACGGTTTGTCTCAGACAGGCTTGGTCACCATCAGCCCGATGATCGACAGCAACACCACCACTGCCACGGTCGCAATGATCAATACATTGCGCCGTTTGGCCGCGATGACGACCTCATCAAGGCCCGTCGCCAGACGCAGGCGGCTTACCCGGTTGATCAGCAGCAGCCAGACCCCACCGCCGATCACATACAACACCGCGGCGGTGAGAATCCAGGTTTGCCCCAAGGGCCAGCCGACCCGGTGCACCAGCCACCAGCCGGTCACCGGAAAACTCACCAGGCTCACGGCCATGACCACCCAGGCGTACACCCAGGGCCGTTGCAGGGTACTGGCGAAGGGCAGCCGGTCGCCGCCTTTCCAACTGCGCCAGGCACGGTAGATGACGGCCGCCACGCTGCCCAGCAGCACGACCGTGGCAGCGACGTGAAATACTTTCAGAATCGCCAGGCTTTCCATGACGCGTGATCCCTATGGGCATTGACGATGCATCATCGACAAGCGTAGCAGCCGTCGAGTTCACCCTGTGGGAGCGGGGCGGGCGGCGAGCCCTCTGCCCAAGAATGGCACACCACTGACTCAAGCCAGGCCCCGCATCACTACCCCAGGAACAACTGATAGGCCGGGTTATCCGTCTCGTCCCAGAACGGGTAGCCGATTTCGGCCAGCGCGCCGGCTACCAGATGGCGCTCCTCTTCAGGCACCTGCAGCCCTGCCACCACGCGGCCATCAGCGGCGCCGTGGTTGCGGTAGTGGAACATCGAGATGTTCCAGCGCCCGCCCAGCTTGTCGAGGAAGTTGAACAGCGCACCCGGACGCTCCGGGAACTCGAAGCGCAGCACCATCTCGTCGCTGACCCGGACCGCATGGCCACCGACCATATGGCGGATGTGCAGCTTGGCCAGCTCGTTGTCGGTCAGGTCCAGCACCGGGAAGCCATGGGATTGCAGCGTCTGCACCAGTACCGCCCGCGGATCGCGTTCGGGGTGGGTCTGCACGCCGACGAAAATGTGTGCTTCGTGACCGGTGTGGTAGCGGTAGTTGAACTCGGTGATCTGGCGTTTGCCTACGGCCTCGCAGAACGCCTTGAAGCTGCCCGGACGCTCGGGAATGGTCACCGCGATGATCGCCTCGCGCCCCTCGCCCAGCTCGGCTCGTTCGGCCACGTGGCGCAGCCGGTCGAAGTTGACGTTGGCGCCCGAATCGATCGCTACCAGAGTCTGCCCCGACACACCCCGCGCCTCGACGTACTTCTTGATCCCCGCCACCCCGAGCGCACCAGCAGGTTCGGTGATCGAGCGGGTATCGTCGTAGATGTCTTTGATCGCCGCACAGATCTCGTCGGTGCTGACGGTGATCACCTCGTCCACGTGATCCTTGCAGATCTCGAAGGTGTACTGGCCGATCTGCGCCACCGCCACACCGTCGGCGAACAGCCCGACCTGCGGCAGCACCACGCGCTCACCGGCACGCATGGCCTGCTGCAGGCAGTTGGAATCGTCCGGCTCGACGCCGATGACCTTGATGCCCGGGCGCAGGTATTTGACGTACGCGGCGATGCCGGCGATCAGGCCGCCGCCGCCCACCGGCACGAAGATCGCGTCGAGATCGCCCGGATGCTGACGCAGAATCTCCATCGCCACCGTGCCCTGCCCGGCGATGGTGTAGGGGTCGTCGTAGGGATGGATGTAGACCATGCCCTGCTCGTCCACCAGCTTGAGCGAATGGGCCAGGGCCTCTGGAAACGAGTCGCCGTGCAGCACCACGATGCCGCCGCGCGAACGCACGCCTTCGATCTTGATCTCGGGGGTGGTATTGGGCATCACGATGGTGGCCTTGATCCCCAGCTCGCGCGCCGCCAGCGCCAGGCCCTGGGCATGGTTGCCGGCCGAGGCAGTGACCACGCCACGGACCAGTTCCTCTGCGCTGAGCTGAGCCAATTTGTTGTAGGCGCCGCGAATCTTGAACGAGAACACCGGCTGCAAGTCTTCGCGCTTGAGCAGAATCTTGTTGTTCAGGCGCTCGGACAGCTGCCCGGCGGGCTGCAAAGGGGTTTCCACCGCAACGTCGTAGACGCGCGAGGTGAGGATCATCTTTACGTACTGTTCGAGCATGGCGGACATCACTGACGATAACGGGCAGGGCCGACGAGTCTAAGCCAACGACCACAGCAAAACCAAGGTTTTGCCCTTATAATGCGCGCCTTCGGGGCCGCAACCACTAGAGCCCCAACTGCCGCTGCGGAGCTTGCATGACCCAGGACCAACTCAAACAGGCCGTCGCCCAGGCTGCCGTGGATTTCATTCTGCCCAAGCTGGGCGAAAAGAGCGTTGTCGGCGTGGGTACGGGTTCCACCGCCAACTGCTTCATCGATGCGCTGGCGCAGCACAAGAGTGCGTTCGACGGCGCCGTGGCCAGCTCCGAAGCGACCGCGGCACGGCTCAAGGGCCATGGCATTCCGGTGTACGAACTCAACAGCGTGGGCGACCTGGAGTTCTACGTCGACGGCGCGGACGAAAGCGACGAGCACCTGAACCTGATCAAGGGCGGCGGCGCTGCGCTGACCCGCGAGAAGATCGTCGCGGCCGTGGCCACCACGTTCATCTGTATCGCCGACGGCAGCAAGCTGGTGCCGGTGCTGGGCGAGTTTCCGCTGCCGGTGGAAGTCATCCCGATGGCCCGCAGCCATGTCGCGCGCCAGCTGGTGAAACTGGGCGGCGATCCGGTCTACCGCGAGGGCGTGGTGACCGACAACGGCAACATCATCATCGACGTGTACAACATGCAGATCACCGACCCGGTGGCGCTGGAAACCCAGATCAACGCCATCGTCGGCGTGGTCACCAACGGCCTGTTCGCCGCCCGCCCCGCCGATGTGCTGCTACTGGGCACCAGCGAAGGCGTCAAGACCCTCACCCGCCCCGCCTGACCGTTTCTGTGAGAGCGGTCATCGGCCGCGAAGAAGGCGCCGTGGTACATCCGACACATCGCAGCGTCTCCTTCGCGGCCACGGACCGCTCCCACATGAATCACCACACTCCTCCCCCTGTAGGAGCGGTCATCGGCCGCGAAGAAGGCGCCGCGGTACATCCGACACACTGCAGCGACCCTTCGCGGCCACGGACCGCTCCCACATGCTTACACATGACCTTCTGAGAGTACGAAAACATATCTATCCATATTCCCAATCGTTAGTTCATTTAAATTTAACGAACGATTAGGGTATATACACCGGACCACCGGACCTGCGTACATCCAAGCAGGGCGACATACGCCCTGCATGACGTGAGGACGGTATGGTCATCCACTCGAATTCCCTCGAACATTCGCTTTCAACCCCGGCCGATCAAGGTCCGGCGCTTGCGCCTGCGCAGATCCTGCGCAACGACGCCGATGCAGTCGCAGCCGCACATGCGCTTGCCGCCAGTGCCCGCACCCATGCTGCCAAGCGAGACCAGCAACGTGAACTGCCCTGGCAGCTGATCGACCAGTTCACCGCCAGCGGCCTGGGCAGCATCACCGTGCCACGCGCCTTCGGCGGCCCCGACGTCAGTTTCGTCACCCTGGCCGAGGTCTTCCGCATCATCAGCGCTGCCGACCCGGCCCTGGGGCAGATCCCGCAGAACCATTTCGGCATCCTGCAGATGCTTCGCGGCGCCGCCACAGAGGCGCAGCAACACACCCTGTTCACGGCCGTGCTCGAAGGCGCGCGCATCGGCAACGGCGGCCCCGAGCGCGGCGCCCGCAACACGTTGGAAATCAATACCCGCATCGTCCGCGACGGTGACGGCGGGCGAATCAGCGGGCAGAAGTTCTACTCCACCGGCGCGCTGTTCGCCCACTGGGTGGCAGTCAAGGCCGTGGACGATGAACAGCGTCTGGTCATGGCGTTCGTACGCCGCGGCACACCCGGCCTGCGCATCGTCGACGACTGGTCCGGCTTCGGCCAGCGTACCACCGCCAGCGGCACTGTCGTGCTTGAAAATGCGCACGTACCTGACACCCATGTGGTGCAGATCTGGCGCCAGGCACAGCAACCGAACATTCAGGGCGCCGTGTCGCAACTGATGCAGGCCGCCATCGACGCCGGCATTGCCGAAGCGGCGATCGACGACACCATCGCCTTCGTCCGGGAAAAATCGCGCCCGTGGATCGATGCCGGGGTCGAGCGCGCCAGCGACGATCCGTTCGTGATCGCCGACATCGGTCGCTTGAAGCTGGAATTGCACGCCGCGCAGGCACTGCTGCGCAAGGCCGGCCGCGTGCTCGACCAGATTGGCCAGGCGCCGGTGGACGCCGCCCTCGCCGGCCAGGCCTCGATCGCCGTGGCCGAAGCCAAGGTGATCACCACCGAAATCGCCCTGCAGGCCAGTGAAAAGCTCTTCGAGCTGGCCGGCAGCCGCGCCACGCTTGCCGAGTTCAACCTCGACCGCCACTGGCGCAACGCCCGCGTGCACACCCTGCACGATCCCGTGCGCTGGAAATATCACGCCGTCGGCGCCTATCACCTGAACGGCAGCCTGCCTGCACGCCATTCCTGGATTTGACCAGACCGCTGGAGATCAGCATGAGCTCATTGCTTCACCCCCTCGACGGCGTCGCACGCATCGCCAACGATCAGCAGGCGCTGGACGTCGCTCGGCAGCTGGCCCCCCTGTTGCAACGCGACAGTGCCCTGCGCGACCGCGAACGGCACCTGCCCCACGCCGAACTGGCGCTGTTCTCCCGCTCTGGCCTGGGCGGTATCAGCGTGCCCAAGGCGTTCGGCGGAGCCGGCGTGTCCAACGTGACCCTGGCCCAGGTCATTGCCCTGCTGGCGGCTGCCGACGGCTCGCTGGGACAGATCCCGCAGAACCATTTCTATGCCCTGGAAGTACTGCGCATCAACGGCAGCCCGGCGCAGCAGCAGCGCTTGTACAGCGATGTGCTGGCAGGCCAGCGGCTGGGCAACGCCCTGGCCGAACTCGGTACCCGCACCGCCCACGACCGCACCACGCGCCTGACCCGCGACGGCGACGGTTTCCGCATCCATGGTCGCAAGTTCTACGCCACCGGTGCGCTGTATGCCCAATGCATTCCCACTTCGGTGATCGATGAACAGGGCGTACAGCAACTGGCCTTCGTGCCCGCCGACAGTGCCGGGGTCGAGGTCATCGACGACTGGAGCGGCTTCGGCCAGCGCACCACGGGCAGCGGCTCGGTGGTGTTCGACAACGTCTGGGTCAGCGTCGACGCCATCGTCCCGTTTCAAAGCGCGTTCGAACGGCCTACCACGGTCGGCCCATTCGCGCAGATCCTTCACGCCGCGATCGACACCGGCATCGCGCGCGGGGCGTTCGAGGACGCCTTGCAGTTCGTCCGCACCCGTACCCGGCCGTGGATCGACGCGACCAGTGACAAGGCGGTGGAAGATCCGCTGTCGCTCAAGAGCTTCGGCCATCTGGCCATCCGCCTGCACGCCGCCGAAGCGCTGTTGGAGCGGGCCGGCGAGATCCTCGACAAGGCCCAGGCCGAGCCCACCGCCGAACACGTCGGCGCCGCCTCGATTGCCGTGGCCGAAGCCCGCGCCCTCAGCACCGAGATTTCCCTGGCCGCCGGCAGCACCCTGTTCGAACTGGCCGGCAGCCAGGCCACCCTGGCCGAGCATGGCCTGGACCGGCACTGGCGCAACGCCCGCGTGCACACCCTGCACGACCCGGTGCGCTGGAAGTACCACGCCATCGGCAACTACTACCTCAACGACCAGTTGCCACCACGCCGGGGGACCATCTGATGAGCAAGAAGCAGATCCTGCTCAACGCCTTCAACATGAACTGTGTGGGCCACATCAACCACGGCCTGTGGACCCATCCGCGCGACACTTCGAGCCAGTACAAGACCCTGGAATACTGGACCGAACTGGCTAGTTTGCTGGAGCGCGGCCTGTTCGATGGGCTGTTCATCGCCGACATCGTCGGGGTCTACGACATCTATCAGGATTCGGTCGACGTGACCTTGAAGGAGTCGATCCAGCTGCCGGTCAACGATCCGTTGCTGCTGGTGTCGGCCATGGCCGCGGTCACCCGCCACCTGGGCTTTGGCCTGACCGCCAACCTCACCTACGAAGCGCCCTATCTGTTCGCCCGACGCCTGTCCACGCTCGATCACCTGACCCGCGGTCGGGTGGGCTGGAACATCGTCACCGGCTACCTGGACAGTGCGGCCAAGGCCATGGGCCTGACCCGGCAGGTGGAGCACGACCGCCGTTACGATCAGGCAGACGAATACCTGGAGGTGCTCTACAAACTCTGGGAAGGCAGCTGGGAAGACGACGCCGTCGTCGAAGACCGCGAGCGGCGCATCTACGCTCAGCCGGAAAAGGTCCACAAGGTGCAGCATGAAGGCGAGTTCTACCGGGTCCAGGGTTACCACCTCTGTGAACCCTCGCCACAGCGCACACCGCTGCTGTTCCAGGCCGGCAGCTCGGCACGGGGCCTGCAGTTCGCTGGCCAGCATGCCGAATGCGTGTTCATCAGCGGACAGAACAAGCAGGCCACCCGCGCCCAGGTGGACAAGGTGCGCGAGGCCGCCCGTGCAGCCGGTCGCGATCCGCAGGCGGTGAAGGTCTTCATGGGCCTGACGGTCATCGTCGCTGCCACCGAGGCCCAGGCCTGGGCCAAGTATGACGAATACCTGAGCTATGCCAGCGCCGAGGCCGGCGTCGCCCACTTCGCCGCCTCCACCGCGATCGACTTTGCCCGCTACGAACTCGACGAGCCCATTCAGTACGTGAAGGGCAACGCCATCGAGTCGGCCACCAAGACCCTGCAGAACAACGACTGGACCCGCCGCAAACTGCTCGACCAGCACGCTCTGGGCGGGCGCTACATCACCTTGGTCGGCGACCCGGAACAGGTCGCCGACGAACTCGAAGCCTGGATCGCCGAGACCGGCCTGGACGGGTTCAACCTGACCCGCACGGTCACCCCGGAAAGCTACGCCGACTTCATTGACCTGGTGATACCGGTGCTGCAGGCGCGGGGTTCGTACAAGAGCGCCTACGCCCCCGGCACGTTGCGCGAAAAGGTCTTCGGCCAAGGCCCGGGATTGCCCGAAGGGCATGCCGGTTTCAGTTACAAGCGCGGTGCCTGATCGGGCCTCTTCGCGGGCAGAGGCCCTCCCCAACCCCCACAAAAACCAACGGACCAACACCATGCTCAAACCCACCCTGCTACTCGCCCTTACCCTCCTCACCGGCCTGGCCCACGCTGCGGATGACAAACCCCTGATCGTCGGCACCACCGCCGCCTTCGCCATCCCCCTGGAAACCGCCGTGGAGGAAGCCAAGAAACAGGGCCTGACCGTCAAGCTGGTGGAATTCACCGACTGGATCGCACCCAACGTCAGCCTGGCCGCCGGCGACATCGACGTGAACTACTTTCAGCACAAACCGTTCCTGGAAAACGCCAATACTCAGGCCGGCACCGACCTGGTGCCCTACGCGCCGGGCATCATCAACAACGTCGGGCTGTATTCCAAGCGCTACAAGAGCGTCGACGAGCTGCCAAAGGGCGCCAGCGTGGCCATCGCCAACGACCCGATCAGCAGTGGCCGTGGCCTGCAACTGCTGGCCAAGGCCGGCTTGATCACCCTCAAGCCGGGGGTTGGCTACAAAGCCACCGAAGACGACATCCTCACCAACCCCAAGGGCATCAAGATTCTTCAGGTCGAAGCGGTGCAACTGGTGCGCGCCTACGACGACGCCGACCTGGTGCAGGGCTACCCGGCCTACATCCGCCTGGCCAAGACCTTCGATGCCGGCTCGGCCTTGCTGTTCGACGGCCTCGACCATCCCGAGTACGTGATCCAGTTCGTGATCAAGCCCGAGCGCAAGGATGATCCGCGCCTAGCCAAGTTCGTGGATATCTACCAACACTCGCCGGTCGTGCGCGCCTCGCTCGACAAGATCAACGGCAAGCTCTACCAAGTCGGCTGGAAGGAGTGAGTATGCCCACCACCAATGTCCAACGCCGGCTGGCCGATACCGCCGGCCTTGCCCGGCAGCCTGCCGAACCCCTGGAGCTGCACCCGCAACTGGCCAACAGCCTGGTGCGCTTCATCGGCGTCGGCAAGACCTATGAGGGCGCGCAGGGTCCGGTGCAGGCCTTGCAAGGTATCGACCTGACCATCGAGCGCGGCGAAGTGTTCGGCATCATCGGCCGCAGCGGCGCCGGCAAGTCGTCGCTGATCCGCACCATCAACCGGCTGGAACAGCCCAGCAGTGGACGGGTGCTGATCAACCAAGTGGACATCGGCGATTTCAACGAAGATCAATTGGTGGCGCTGCGGCGACGCATCGGCATGATCTTCCAGCACTTCAATCTGATGTCGGCGAAAACGGTGTGGCAGAACGTCGAGCTGCCGCTCAAGGTCGCCGGCGTGCCCCAGGCCGAGCGCTGGCGCAAGGTCGGTGAACTGCTGGAACTGGTCGGCCTGCAGGGCAAACGCGATACGTACCCGGCGCAGTTGTCCGGCGGGCAGAAGCAGCGTGTCGGCATCGCCCGGGCGCTGGTTCACGACCCGCAGATCCTGCTGTGCGACGAAGCCACCTCGGCGCTGGATCCGGAAACCACCGAATCGATTCTGGCGCTGCTGCGCGATATCAACCGGCGCCTGGGGCTGACGATCATTCTGATCACCCACGAAATGGCCGTGATCCGTGCCATCTGCGACCGCGTGGTGGTGCTCGAAGGAGGTCAGGTGGCGGAACAGGGACCGGTGTGGCAGGTCTTCGGCGACCCTCGGCACGAGGTCAGCCGCACCTTGCTTGCGCCTTTGCAACAGGGTCTGCCCGACGAGTTGCGGGCTCGGCTGCGCAGCACGGCGACACCCGATGCCGCATTGGTGTTGCGCCTGCGCGTGACCGGGGCACAGGCCGGCGAAGCGGACCTGTCCTCGTTGTTCAACCTGCTGGGCGGGCAGGTCAGCCTGCTGCAGGGCGGGATCGAACGCATTCAAGGGCGGGCGCTGGGCAGCCTGGTCGTGGCGGTGAGCAATTCGCCCCATGACCGTGAGCATCTGCTGCAACGCGCCCGGCAATGGGCACAACAGGTAGAGGAGCTGGGCTATGTGGTTTGACCGTTTGCTGCAGGGCGCCCTCGACACCTTGTTGATGGTAGGGGTTTCGTCGTTGATCGCGTTGCCGGTGGGGGTCGTGATGGCGGTGGTGCTGGTCACCAGCGACCGTGGCGGCATCTATCAGGCACCGGCGCTGAACCGGGTGCTGGGCGCGTTCGTCAACCTGTTCAGGTCGGTGCCGTTTCTGATCCTGATGGTGGCGTTGATCCCGTTCACTCGGTTGATCGTAGGGACCACCTATGGGGTGTGGGCGGCGGTGGTGCCGTTGACTATCGCTGCGACGCCGTTCTTCGCGCGCATCGCCGAGGTCAGTTTGCGTGAGGTCGACCATGGCCTGATCGAAGCCGCGCAGGCAATGGGTTGCCGACGCTGGCACATCATCTGGCATGTATTGCTGCCCGAGGCGCGGCCCGGCATCGTCGCCGGTTTCACCATCACCGTGGTGACCATGATCAACTCATCGGCCATGGCCGGCGCCATCGGTGCCGGTGGGCTGGGCGACATCGCCTACCGCTACGGCTACCAGCGTTTCGACAGCCAGATCATGCTCACGGTGATCGTCCTGCTGGTGGCCCTGGTGACCTTGATCCAGTTCAGCGGCGACCGGCTGGCGCGGGTGCTCAACAAGCGCTAGTCCCCATACCGCAGCGCCCCCTTCGCGGCCACTGGCCGCTCCTACAGGAATGCGATCCTGCGTAGGAGCGGTCCGTGGCCGCGAAAGCCACGCTGCGGTATCTCAGGCGAAACACCCTACCTTCTTTTGCCCAACCTGGATCAAGCCTCCTTCCCCTCGCCCTCACCTTCCTTGATCCGATACCAGGCCACATACAGCGCCGGCAGGAACAACAGGGTCAGCAAGGTCGCCACCACGATCCCGCCGATCATCGCGTAGGCCATCGGCCCCCAGAACACTTCACGGGCGATCGGAATCATGCCCAAACTGGCCGCCGCTGCGGTGAGCAGGATCGGCCGACGCCGATGCTCGGTCGCTTCCAGCACCGCATCCCACGGCTTGTAGCCATCACGCTCGTAGGCATCGATCTGGGTCACCAGAATCACCGAGTTGCGGATGATGATACCGATCAGGGCCAAAATCCCCAGGATCGCCACGAAGCCCATGGGCGTCCCGGTCGGCACCAACGCCAACACCACACCGATGATGCCCAGCGGCGCCACGCTGGCCACCAGGAACATCTTCTGCACACTGTGCAGCTGAATCATCAGGAAGGTCGCCATCAGGAACAGCATCAACGGCACCACCTTGGCGATCGGCCCCTGGGCCTTGCCGCTTTCCTCGACCGTACCGCCAGTGGCCACCTTGTAGCCCACCGGCAGGCCTGCGGCGAATTTCTCGATCTCGGGCTTGAGCTGGGCCACCAGGTCGGTCGGCTGGATATCGTCGCTGACCGCCGCCTTCAAGGTGATGGTCGGCAGACGATCACGCCGCCACACCAGCGGCTGCTCCAGCTCGTAGCGCACGGTAGCGAAGGCCAAGAGCGGAATCGACGTGCCGCTGGGCGTGACGATCTGCAGGTTCTGCAGGGTTTCCGGCGAGCCGCGCTCGGCGTCGTTGGCCCGGCCTACCACGTTGACCAGGTAGATATCGTCGTTGACCTGAGTCACCGCCGAACCCGTCACGATGGTGTTCATCAGCTTGGCCACGTCTTCGGACGACAACCCCAGCTGCCGCGCCTTGTCCTGGGCGATATCGATGCGCAGCACTTTGCCCGGCTCGTTCCAGTCGTAGATCATTTCACCGATGTGCGCGTTATGGTCCAGCAGGGTGGCCAGCTCGATGGCGTGCTTGCGCACCTGATCGATGTCCTTGCCGCTGACCCGGTACTGGATCGGCCGCCCCACGGGTGGGCCCATTTCCAGCGCCTGGACATAGGTGCCGATGCCCACGAAGTCGTCACGCAGACGCTTTTTCAGGCGCTCGGTCAAGGCCCCGCGTTCTTCCAGACCCTTGCTGACGATCACCAGCTGGGCGTAGTACGGGTTCTCCAGTTGCTGGTCCAGGGGCAGATAGAAACGGATCGCGCCCTGACCGATGTAGGTGCTCCAGCGGACGATGTCCGGATCATCCTTGAGCGTCGCTTCCAGGCGATCGACCGCCTGGCGCGTCTCGTTGATCGAGGCGTTCTGCGGCAGGTTCAGGTCCACCAGAATTTCCGGCCGGTCGGACGAGGGGAAGAACTGGTTCTGCACGAAGCGCATGCAGAACAGCGCTGCGGCGAACAGCAGCAAGGTGCCGATGATCGTCAACCAACGGTGGCGCATGCAGCCCAGCAGCCCACTGTGGAACCAGCGTGCGACGCGCCCGGGTTGCTCCGGCTTGGGTTTGACGTTCTTGCTCAGGATATGCACGCCGATGACCGGCGCAAACAGCACCGCCACCACCCACGACACCAGCATGGCCACCGCAATCACGGCAAACAGGGTGAAGGTGTACTCACCTGCCGAGCTGGCGTTCAAACCGATCGGCACGAAGCCCGCCACGGTGACCAGGGTGCCGGTGAGCATCGGGAATGCGGTGGAGGTGTAGGCGAAGGTAGCCGCGTCCTCCTTGCTGTCACCTGCCTCCAGGCGGGTGACCATCATCTCCACGGTGATCATCGCATCGTCGACCAGCAGGCCCAGGGCGATGATCAACGCCCCCAGGGAAATACGCTGCATGGTGATGCCGCTGTACTCCATGAACACGAAGACCATGGCCAGCACCAACGGAATCGAGCAGGCCACGACCAGACCGGCGCGCACGCCGAGGCTGACGAAGCTGACGATCAGCACGATCACCACGGCCTCGAACAGCGCGCTGGTGAACCCGCCGACCGCCTTCTCGACCACCTCGGCCTGGTCCGACACCTTGTGCACGCCCACGCCTACCGGCAGCTGCGCGGTCAATTCGTCCATGCGCGCATGCAGCGCGGTACCGAATTCCTGAATGTTGCCGCCGTCCTTCATGGCGATGGCCAGGCCGATGGCAGGCTGGCCGTTGTAGCGGAACATCGGCGCGGCCGGGTCCTTGTAGCCCCGTTCGATGTCGGCGATGTCGGTCAGGCGATAGAAGCGGTCGTTAAGCCGGAGATTGACCGTTTCCAGGTCTTTCTCCGACTTGAACTGCCCCGAGGTTCGCACCGAAATGCGCTCCGGCCCTGCCTCGATCACACCGGCCGGCGTCACCGCGTTCTGCGCCTGCAACGCCCCTACCACCTGTTGCTGATCCAGGCCCAGCGCTGCGAGTTTGCGCGTGGAGAAATTCAGGTAGATGACTTCGTCCTGCTGGCCCACCAGCTGGACCTTGCCCAGGTTGTCGACCTGGCGAATCTCGGCACGCACCTGCTCCACGTAATCGCGCAGCTGACGCATGCTCAGGCCATCGGCGGTGAAGGCGTAGATGGAGCCGAACACGTCACCGAATTCATCGTTGAACGAAGGCCCCTGCAACCCTTGGGGGAAGGTGCCGCGAATGTCGTCGACCTTCTTGCGCACCTGGTACCAGATCTCGGGAATCGCCTTGGCACTGGTGGTGTCGCGCAGGTACACGAACACCGTGGATTCGCCCGGGCGTGTGTAGCTTTTCACGTAGTCCAGCGAGTCCAGCTCTTCGAGCTTCTTCTCGATGCGGTCGGTCACCTGCTTGAGGGTTTCGTCCTGGGTCGCGCCCGGCCAGCGGCTCTGGATGACCATGGTCTTGATGGCGAACGCCGGGTCTTCTTCACGGCCCAGGTTGAAATAGGAAAACACGCCCATCAGCAGGCCGACGAACATCAGGTACCAGACGAAGGACTGGTGCTTGAGCGCCCAGTCGGACAGGTTGAAACTTCCCTTCATTGCCGGCTCGCCTCGTCCAGTTTGATTTTCTGCCCAGGTTTCAGGCTGTTGACGCCAGCGCTGACCACGCGCTCGCCCGCCTGCACACCGTTGCCGATCACTACGACGCCACGATCGCGGCTGAGCACGGTGACCTGTTGCGGGTTCACGGTCTTGTTCTGGACGTCCACCCGCCACACCTGGGTCTTGCCGTCGACTTCCTGCACGGCGGTTTCCGGCAGCTCCAGGCGCTGCACGATGGTCGAACTCAGGGTGACGCTGATCGCCGTGCCCAGGCGCAGGCCCGCAGGGCTGTCCGCCAAGGTCAGGCGGGCGCGACGGGTGCGCGTGGCGCTGTCGGGTCGCGGTTCCAGCTCACGCAAGGTGCCCGTGGTCGCAACGCTGGGGTCGAGCTGGGACTGCACATGGAATGCCACGCCGGCAGGCAGGGTTTCGGCAAGCCCGGCGGGCAGGTCGATGACCGCCTCCTTGACGTCGGGACGGGCCAGGACCACCACTTCTTCACCGGCGCTCACCACCTGCCCTACTTCCACCTTCCACTGGTTGACCACCGCGGCATGGTCGGCACGCAGTTCGCTGTAGCTCAACTGATCCTTGGCCTGGCTGACGGCGGCCTTGGCCTGATCGAGCGAAGACTGCGCGGTTTTCAGGTCGGTCTGGGCAATGTCCAGCCCGGCCTGCGCACCTACGCCCCGGTCGAACAGTTCCTGCTGGCGGCGGGCGTTGGCCTGGGCGTTGATGAACTGCGCCTGGACGCGAGCCAGATCGCCCTGGTTGGCGCGCAACTGGTTCTGCTGGTCGGTCGGATCGAGAGTGGCCAGCAACTGGTTCTTTTCCACCTGGCTGCCGACATCCACCGCGCGCCGGGCAATGCGTCCGGACACGCGGAAACCCAAGGTGCTTTCATAGCGCGCCTGGATATTACCGGCGAAGCGACCCAGGCTTTGCTGGTCCAGGCCCTTGACCTCCACCGACAACACCGGACGGATGGGCTCGGGGCCGGCTCTTCCTTCGAACAGCCTGCCAGCAACAGCACGGCCGCAGACAACGCGATCACCGCTTTCATGGCTGACGCTCCTGGGCAATTTCCACCTGCATGTCGGGGTGCAACAACTGACCCCCGGCCACCACCACGCGGTCGCCATTGTTCAAGCCATTGGCGATCACCACCTTGGCCGTCAGGTAACGGCCCACCTCGACCTTACGCAGGCTGACCTTGTCGCCTTCCCCGACTACCCACACGGCAGGCTCTTCGATGTCCTTGGTCAGCGCCGACCACGGCAGTTCGACACTGGTCTTGCCCGGCCCATCGAGCGAGGCGTTGACCACCGACCCCAGATCCATGCCCTTGGGCAGGCCCTGCAAGGCGATCTTCACCCGTACCGTGCCGGTCTGCGCGGACACCGCCGGGGTGACTTCGCGCACGGTGCCGGTGGTCTTGATCGCCGGATCGTCGAGCAGGCTGACGGTGATCGGCTGCTGGCCGCCCGGCTGGGCGAACAGCGATTCATACACGTCGAAGACCGCATCGCGGTCGCCATCGCGGGCCAGACCGAAGATCGGCGCAGTGGCCTGGACCACCTGGCCCACCTCGGCCTGGCGCGCGGTGATCACGCCCGGGGCATCGGCCACCAGATCGGTGTAGCTCAACTGTTCGCGAGCATTGGCCAACTGGGCGTTGGCAGCCGCCAGCGAGCTCTGCGCCCCGCGCAATGCTGCCTGGGCGGAATCGTATTCACTCTGGCTGGTGTAGCCCTTGGGCAGCAGCTTCTGCTGGCGCACGAAGGCCGCCGAAGTCTGGTTCACCCGGGCCTGCTCGGCGGCCACCGCCGCCTTGGCCGAATCGACGTTGGTCTGCAGGTCCTTGGGGTCCAGGCGGGCCAGCACTTGCCGCGCGCTGACGTGGTCGCCCACATCCACCAGGCGCTGGATGATCTTGCCGCCAACGCGGAACGACAGCTGGGTCTGAATGCGAGCCTGCACATCGCCAGTCAGATTGACGGCGGCGGCGAATTCACCGCTCTGCACATTTTCCACGCGCACGCGCGGGTGCGTCGGTTCGATGGGCTTGTCTTCGCCACACCCGACCAGCGCGATGAACAAGAGGGAAACCCCTACAACCTTCCAACGAGGACCAGCCATGCAGGCTCCTTTGCGTGCGCTGTGATGCTAGGTGTGTATGCGACTGTAGACGGGGTTCGAGGTTCATTTGCCGGGATGGCCCCGCCCGGACACAGCAAAACGCCGACACTGTACAAGCTGTCGGCGCTCAGGTGAACCGTCGTGACGCTCGGAATCAGAACGCTGGCAATACCGCGCCGCTGTACTTCTTCTCGATGAATGCCTTCACTTCGGGGCTGGTCAGCGCCTTGGCCAGTTTCTGCATGGCCGGGCTGTCCTTGTTGTCCGGACGGGCCACCAGGAAGTTCACGTAAGGCGAATCCGAACCTTCGATGACCAAGGCATCCTTGGCTGGGTTCAGGCCTGCTTCCAGTGCGTAGTTGGTGTTGATCATGTCCAGGTCGACCTGATCCAGCACGCGCGGCAGCATGGCCGATTCCAGCTCCTTGAACTTGAGGTTCTTGGGGTTGCTGGCGATGTCCTTTGGAGTGGCCAGAGCGTTGCTCGGGTCCTTCAGGGTAATCAGGCCGGCTTTCTGCAGCAGGATCAACGCACGGCCGCTGTTGCTACCTTCGTTGGGGATGGCCACGGTTGCGCCGTCCTTGAGTTCGCTCAGCGCTTTGACCTTCTTGGAGTAACCGCCGAAGGGCTCGACGTGCACGCCGATCACGGTGACCAGGTTGGTGCCCTTGCCCTTGTTGAAGCTTTCCAGGTACGGCAGGGTCTGGAAGTAGTTGGCGTCCAGACGCTTCTCGTTGACCTGCACGTTGGGTTGCACGTAGTCGGTGAAGACCTTGATGTCCAGCTCGACGCCTTCTTTTGCCAGGGTCGGCTTGATCAGTTCGAGGATCTCGGCGTGGGGAACCGGCGTGGCCGCGATCACGAGTTTGTCTGCCGCGTTGGCCAGGCCGAAAGACAGGGAGGCCGCCAGAGCGGTGAACAGCAAAGCCTTCTTCATGCTAAGTCCTTGAAATTGGGTGCCGGCGGCAGCAAATGGCCAGCCTTGCGCGGACAATACCCGGAATTAATATTCCTACAAATACCTTTTAGTTCGCTGCTTATGCCTTTTTGTGCAAACGCTCTAGGTGGCGGGTCAGCAGCCTTGCCAATGCCGCAGGCTCGACGTGCTCGACGGCCTGCGCCAGCTGCTGCTCGAGGTGCCCCAGTGTGTCCGTCGCCACAGGAAGATTGAGGTGCTCGGGGAGTATTTCGTCACCACTGCTCACCAGCAGGGCAAAATGGATGACGTTTTCCAGCTCGCGGGTGTTGCCGGGCCAGTCGTGTCGCTCCAGCACCTGCTGCGCATGAGTGCTGATCAGCGGCACCGCCAGGTTCAGGCGATGGCTGTAGATGCCCAGGAAATATTCGGCCAGGGCCAGAATGTCGCCGATGCGCTCGCGCAGCGGCGGCAGGGTCAAACGGCCTTCGCCCAGGTAAGCATACAAGCGCTCGTTGAATTTGCCGGCCGCCACGGCCTGGGCCAGATCGATGCTCGACGCGGCCACCAGGCGCACGTCCACCGGATTGGGCTGGGCCGCGCCGACGCGCGTGACTTCGTGGGTTTCCAGTGCCGCGAGCAACTTGGTCTGGATGGCCAGCGGCAGGTCGGCGATCTCGTCCAGGTACAGCGTGCCTCCGTTCGCCGAGCCGAACCAGCCGGCCCGGCTGCTGGCCGTACCACTGTGGGCGCCTGCGCTGTAGCCGAACAGTTCGGCGTCGGCGTAGGTCGGGCTGATCGCACCGCAGTTGACCGAAACGAACAGCCCGCCGCGATCACTGGCCCGATGGATGTGCCGGGCGAGCAGCTCCTTGCCGGTCCCGCTCTCGCCATGGATCAGCACCGGCAACGCCTTGGGCGCCAGCCTTTCGAGCTCTTCGCGCAAGCGCCGCGAACGCGGGTCGACGAATACCAGTGCCTTGGCACGAATGCTCAGCGGGCTTTTGTCGGCGTCGGGAAAGGTCAGCAGCGGCTGGCCGAAGGTGTCGTGGTATGCAGTCATGGGCAAAGCTCCCACCGGCCTGGATGCAGGCGGCGTACTTGGTTTTCGGACAATCAGGCGCGCAGCTGGGTGTGCTGGTCCATGCGGCTTTGCAGGCGGTACAGGTAGGCGAAACCTTGTTCCCAGCGCTGGTGCCCGGACTTGACGTTGATGTGTCCGGCACCCGCCAGGATGCCTGCCTCGGCCCCCCAGTCGCGGGCCAGTTGCAAGGCCCGTGGGGCACTGGCAGCCGGATCGTTGTCCGAGCCCACTACTTGGCTGGGGAACGGCAACAGGTGCTTGGGGATCGGTGCAAAGTTGCGCAGGGCCGGCGAGCAGGCGGGCCGCTCCACGTCCGCCGGGGCCACCAGCAAGGCCCCACGAACCTTGCGCAGCGAGACCAGCGATGCGTTGACCGACCAATGCGCGACGGTCACGCAGCCCAGGCTATGGGCAATCAGAATCACCGGATCGGCGCTGGCATTTATCGCACGGTCCAGGGCTGCAACCCAATCTTCACGCCGTGGCGTCAGCCAGTCATCCTGCTCGACCCGCGCGCTGTTGGGCAGGCTTCGTTGCCAGTGGCTTTGCCAATGGTCGTCGGACGAGCCCTGCCACCCTGGCACGATCAGATAGCGGATCGATTGATTGCGCATGGGATGCGCCTCCTGCAAACGTTGCGTAGGAGGCCAGTATAGGGAAAGGATTTATACGCGTTAAGGAATAAGAAGCTATTTGGTAATAACCAAAGGTTCCATTAGGGCGCTACATCAAACCCGGACGCGGCTCGCGCCGCTGCTACAGGCCTGACGCCTTCTGCCACACCTTGGGTTTGAAGAACAACGTCTCGCCCCGCGCCAGACCGCTGAGGCTGTCATGGTCCTTGACCACTTCCGCCTCGATCAGATCGCTCTGCCCTTCGACCTTCAACGTCACCCGCGTGGTCGCGCCCAACGGGCGAATGTCACGCACCTCGGCAGCATGGTGATCCTCTAGTTCATGGCGCGACAACGACACCTCGTGCGGACGAAACAACACATGCTCCTCACCGCCCAACTGCAAGCGGTTGGAGTCGCCCAGGAAGTGGTACACGAAATCGCTGGCCGGGTTCTCGTACACCTCGCCCGGCGAGCCGATCTGCTCGATGACACCCTTGTTCATCACCACGATGCGATCGGCCACTTCCATGGCCTCTTCCTGGTCATGGGTAACGAAAACCGACGTCAGGTTGATGTCCTCGTGCAGGCGAGCCAGCCAGCGGCGCAGCTCCTTGCGCACCTTAGCGTCGAGCGCACCGAAAGGTTCGTCGAGCAGCAGCACCTTGGGTTCGACCGCCAGCGCCCGGGCCAGGGCGATACGCTGGCGCTGGCCACCGGACAACTGCTCGGGATAGCGATCATGCAACCAGTCCAGCTGTACCATGCTCAACAGCTCATGCACCTTCTGCGCAATCACCGTTTCAGTCGGCCGCTCGCGCTTAGGCTTCATGCGCAAGCCGAAGGCCACGTTGTCGAACACCGTCATGTGACGGAACAACGCGTAGTGCTGGAACACGAAACCGACGTTGCGATCCCGCACATCATGGCCGGACACGTCCTCGCCATGGAACACGATGCTGCCCTGATCGGGTGTTTCCAGCCCGGCGATAATGCGCAGCAGGGTGGTCTTGCCGCACCCGGACGGGCCCAGCAAAGCCACCAGCTCGCCACTTTGGATATCCAGATTGATGGAGTCCAGGGCCTGGAAGGCATTGAAACGCTTGCTGACGTTACGAACTTCGATCGACATTAATCATTCCTCCGCGGCGCTGTTGCGCAGGCGGTCAATACGGGACTCGCTCCACTGCTTGAGCAGCAGGATGAAGAGCGCCAGGATCAGCAACAGGCTCGCGACGGCAAAGGCGGCGACGTGGTTGTATTCGTTGTAGAGGATCTCCACGTGCAGCGGCAGGGTGTTGGTCACGCCACGAATGTGGCCGGACACCACCGACACGGCCCCGAACTCACCCATCGCCCGCGCGGTACACAGCACCACGCCGTAGATCAGCCCCCACTTGATGTTCGGCACTGTCACGTGCCAGAACATCTGCCAACCATTGGCGCCCAGCAGGCGCGCCGCTTCCTCTTCTTGAGTGCCCTGCTCCTGCATCAGCGGGATCAGCTCGCGGGCCACGAACGGCACGGTGACGAAGATCGTCGCCAGCACGATGCCAGGCAAGGCGAACACGATCTGGATGTCATGGTCCTGCAGCCACGGCCCCAACAGGCCCTGGGCACCGAACATCAGCACATAGACCAGGCCGGCAATGACCGGCGAGACCGAGAATGGCAGATCGATCAAGGTGACCAGGATGCTCTTGCCGCGAAACGAATACTTGCTCACGCACCACGCGGCGCTGACGCCGAACACCAGGTTCAGCGGCACTGAAATGAGCACGGCGAACACGGTTAGCTTGAGCGCCGACAGCGCATCAGGCTCGAAGATGGCGGCGAAGAACGTCCCCAAGCCCTGCTTCAGGCCCTGGGACACGACGATGAGCAACGGCAGCAACAGAAACACGGCGAAGACCAGCCAGCCCAGGGCGATCAACACCCTGCGTGACGTCGCGCTGCCACGTCGGGCCGCATTGGTGGAGGCAGCAATGGAAGATGCAGACATGTGCGGAGCCTCCTTCAAGGGGTTTCGATGCGCCGCTGCAACAGATTGATCAGCAGCAGCAGAATGAAGGAAACCACCAGCATCATCACGCCGATGGCCGTGGCGCCGGTGTAGTCGTATTGGTCCAGCTTGACCATGATCAGCAGCGGCAGGATCTCGGTCTTCATCGGCATGTTGCCGGCGATGAAAATGACCGAACCGTACTCACCCACGCCACGGGCGAAAGCCAGGGCGAAACCGGTCAGCCAGGCGGGCAACAACGCCGGCCCCAGGATGAAGCGGAACACCTGCAAGGGCTTGGCACCCAGGCAGGCTGCGGCTTCCTCGACCTCGCGCGGAATGTCCGCCAGCACCGGCTGCACCGTGCGCACCACGAACGGCAGGGTGACGAAGGTCAATGCCAGAGTGATCCCCAACGGGGTGTAGGCGATCTTGAAGCCCAGGTCGGCGGCGAACTGCCCGACCAAACCATTGGGTGCATACAACGCGGTCAAGGCAATGCCCGCCACGGCCGTGGGCAGGGCGAACGGCAGGTCGATCATCGCATCGATGATCTTGCGTCCGGGGAAGGTGTAGCGCACCAGCACCCAAGCCAGCAAGGTGCCGATCACACCGTTGATGATCGCTGCGCACAACGCCGTGCCGAAACTGAGTTTCAAGGCGGCCAGTACGCGAGGTGCGGTGACGATGGTCCAGAACTGTTCCCAGGTCAGCTGCGCGGCATGCACGAACATGGCGGCCAGGGGGATCAGCACGATCAGGCTGAGGTACACGACGGTGTAGCCCAGCGTCAGCCCGAAGCCGGGTATGACGGGGGAGATACGACGCGACATAGAAGTCCTTGATGAATACGGTTTACGCAATCGGGCCTCTTCGCGGGCAGAGGGCTCGCCGCCCGCCCGCCCGCGAAGAGGCCAGCCGCCTCAACGCATGTCTATAACTTATTGAGCCTGATAAATCTGGTCGAACACCCCACCGTCATTGAAGAACTTGGGCTGTGCAGTTTTCCACCCGCCAAAATCCTTGTCGATAGTGACCAGATTCAACGCCGGAAATTGCTTCTCGTACTTGGCTGCCACGTCCTTGTCGCGTGGACGATAGAAATTCTTCGCCGCGATTTCCTGCCCAGCCGGGCTGTACAGGTGCTTGAGGTAGGCCTCGGCGATTGCCTCGTTGCCCTTCTTCTTCACGTTCTTGTCGACCACCGCCACTGGCGGCTCGGCCAGGATGGACAGCGAAGGCACGACGATGTCGAACTTGTCCGCGCCGCCGTCTTCCTTCAGCGCCAGGAACGCTTCGTTTTCCCAGGCCAGCAGTACATCGCCCTGGCCGTTGTTGACGAAAGTAATGGTCGAGCCGCGGGCACCGGTGTCCAGGATTGGCACGTGCTTGAACAGCGTCTGCACGTATTCCTTGGCCTTGGCTTCGTCGCCACCGCCGGCCTTCAGGCCATAGGCCCAGGCGGCCAGGAAATTCCAGCGCGCGCCGCCGGAGGTTTTCGGATTGGGGGTGATCACCGAAACATCGTTCTTGATCAAATCGCCCCAGTCCTTGATGCCCTTGGGGTTGCCCTTGCGCACCAGGAACACGATGGTCGAGGTGTACGGCGTGCTCGCATCCGGCAGGCGGGTCTGCCAGTTTTCCGGAATGGATTTGCCCAGCCGGCTGATCTCGTCGATGTCACCGGCCAGTGCCAGGGTCACCACATCGGCAGGCAGGCCATCGATCACCGCGCGACCCTGCTTGCCCGAACCGCCATGGGACTGCTTGATCGACACGTTGTCGCCCGCGTGCTCTTTCTTCCAGAAGTTGACGAACTCAGCGTTGTATTCCTGATACAGCTCACGGGTCGGATCATAGGACACGTTGAGCAGCTCGTAGTCCTTGGCGACTGCGGAGCCGGCAAATACGGCACTGGCGAGGGCTGCCAAGGCATAACGGCGGATAGACATGGACGAAGCTCCTGGAATGGCGGGTGTTGTTCTTATGGCTGATGCGCAGCACGCGTATTCAGCTGGGCTTGTTGCCCGGGTTCTGCAAACGGAATTTTTCCTTGCGCTCGATCTGCACGACCTGAGCGTTGTGCACGGTGATCTCCACCGCACCGAAACGCAGGTCGCGCAGCGCACTCTGGATTTCCCGCAGAATGGTGGCTTCGTCCTGTCCTTCTACGCTGCGTAGCGATGCGCTCATGATCATGCTCCTGGATAAGGGGTGCCAAGGTGGCGTGAGCGCGATATTAGAGAGGTCCTATTATTCTTAAAAATACTGTTTAAGAATTTTCATATAACCAAACGTATTTATCCCTGGTTTTGCCCCACCCAATGCAAGGCACGGGCCTCGACCGGACGCCCGAACCAGTAGCCCTGGCCCAGCCCGCAACCATGCTCCAGCAGGAACTGCGCCTGATGGGCCTGCTCGATACCTTCGGCGTGAACCTGCATGCCCATGCTGTGCGCCAGGGCGATGATCGCCGTGGTGATCGCCACGTCGTCTTCGTCGCCCGGCAGGCCGGCGACGAAGCCCTGGTCGATCTTGAGCTTGTGAACGGGCAGGCGCTTGAGCCTGAGCAGGGACGAATAACCGGTGCCAAAGTCGTCGATCGCCAGTTGCAGGCCAAGGTCGCGCAGGTGGTGCAGTTGCTCCAGGGCGCGGTCCGGATCGTCCATCACCGCACTTTCGGTCACTTCCAGTTCCAGATGGGCGGGCGCCAGTTGCGTTTCGGCCAGGACCGTTTCTACCTGCCGATAGAGATCATGGTGGCTGAACAGACGGCTGGAGATGTTCACCGCCACGAAATCTAGTGCCTTGCCCTCGTCCTGCCAGCGACGCATCTGACGACACGCCGTGGCCAGCACCCAGGTATCGATCTCGGCGATCAGACCGCTGCGCTCGGCGATCGGTATGAACTGCCCGGGCGGCACCAGGCCCCGCTCCGGATGTTGCCAGCGCACCAGCGCCTCCACTCCGACCATGGCTGCATCACGCAACGCATGCACCGGCTGGTAATGCACGCACAACTGACCGTCCGCCAGGGCCTGGCGCAGTTCGGCGGTCACTTCGATCTGCTGCTGCGCCCGCGTGGTCAGCTCCTGGGTGTACAAGGCATAGCTCGAACGACCCCGCGCCTTGGCCTGAAACAGCGCCGAGTCGGCGTTGCGCAACAGCTGTTCGGCACCCTGGGCATCGTCGGGAAACAGGCTGATGCCGATGCTGGCACTGATGAACAGGGTGTGCCCGTCGATAACGAACGGCGCACGCAGACCCTCGAGCAATACCTGCCCAAGCGCCGTTGCCTGACCGCTGCGCAACTCGCCTTCCATCAGCACCGCGAACTCGTCACCGCCCAGGCGGGCCAGGGTCACCTCCTCGCCCAACCCGGATTGCAGACGCTCGACCACCGACATCAACAGACGATCGCCAACGCCATGACCGAAGCTGTCGTTGACGTTCTGGAAATGGTCGAGGTCGATCAACAGCAACCCACAGCTTCGACGTTCAACCCTGGCCGTGCTCAACGCATGCTCGGCGCGGTGGCTGAACAGCAGGCGATTGGGCAGCCCGGTCAATGGATCGTGATGTGCCAGATGGGCCAGTTCGCGCTGCGAATGCCTGATCGCGCTGATATCGGAAAACACCGCCACATAGTGGCTCAGCTTACCCCGGTCATCGCGAATCCCGCGGATGGTCTGCCACTGTGGATAAATGTCACCGCCCTTGCGGCGGTTCCAGATCTCGCCGCTCCACTGATCGTGTTCGGCCAGCGTGCGAAACATCTGTTGATAGAAAGCCGGCGGATGCTGCCCGGACTTGAACGTGTTCGGATTCTGCCCGAGCACTTCGTGTTCGTCGTACCCGGTGATCGCCATGAAGGCGCGATTGACCTGCAGGATGCGCCCCGTGATGTCGGTCACCAGCACGCCATCGGCAGTGCAGTCGAAGACCGCTGCCGACAATCGCCGGCTTTCACGACTGGCCTGGCGCGCGCGCCGCCAGGCGAAAGCGAACGCGCTGCCCATCATCCCTACCGCACAAGCAGCCAGATGAAGCTCCCATCCGGCCAGCCAGGTACCGAAAAGGCCACTCGACACACGATCGCACAACAGGAACCACACCACGCAGACAATCAGGTAAATCACAACGGCGCGCGTTGTAACCCGAGATAAAACAGACATAGGGTCAATCGGCCAACATAAAATGTGTATCAATTATAGAATAGAAACATTCAGCGACTCTTCTTCAAAAGAGCGACTGGCTTTCTCTGATAGCTTGTCGATAATGCGCTGCACGCATTACCCACCCAACCGAGGGCCCTCCCCCCTATGTGGTACAACGGTTTTCTCGATCTGTCCGCCTGGCAAGTGGTGGCAGTCACGTTGTTGCTGACCCATGTGACCATCGTCGGCGTCACAGTCTATCTGCACCGCTATTCTGCCCACCGCTCCCTGGAGCTCAACGCCGGGCTCAAGCACTTCTTCCGTTTCTGGCTGTGGCTCACCACCGCGCAGAACACCCGCGAGTGGACCGCCATCCACCGCAAGCACCACGCCAAATGCGAAACCGTCGACGATCCGCACAGCCCGGTCATCAAAGGCCTGGGCACCGTGATGCGTACCGGTGCCGAGCTCTATCGCAAAGAGGCGGAAAACCCCGAAACTTTGCGTATCTATGGCAAGAACTGCCCCGAAGACTGGATCGAACGCAACCTGTACTCACGCTTTCGCCATACCGGCGTGATCCTGATGCTGGTCATCGACCTGCTGCTGTTCGGCGCCCTGGGCCTCACCGTCTGGGCCGTGCAGATGATGTGGATTCCCTTCTGGGCCGCCGGTGTCATCAACGGGCTGGGCCATGCCGTGGGCTACCGCAACTTCGAATGCCGCGACGCGGCCACCAACCTGGTGCCCTGGGGCATCATCGTGGGCGGCGAAGAACTGCACAACAACCATCACACCTACCCCAACTCGGCCAAGCTGTCGGTCAAGAAATGGGAGTTCGACATGGGCTGGGCGTGGATCAAGCTGTTCACCTGGCTGCGCCTGGCCAGGGTGCAGCGCGTGGCACCCATCGCCCACCGTGTGGAAGGCAAGGGCCAGCTCGACATGGACACTGCCATGGCGATCCTCAACAACCGTTTCCAGATCATGGCCCAGTACCGCAAGCTGGTCATCGCGCCACTGGTGCAACAAGAACTGAGCAAGGTCGACGAATCGGTACGTCACCAGTTCCGCCGGGCCAAACGCCTGCTGTCGCGTGAAACCAGCCTGCTGGACGAGGGTCATCATCTGCACATCCAGAAGATGCTCGAACACAGCCATCCCTTGAAAGTCATCTACGAAAAGCGCTTGGCCCTGCAACAGATCTGGGCGCGCACCAGTTCCAATGGGCATGATATGCTGGCGGCCATCAAGGATTGGATCCAAGAGGCGGAAGCCAGCGGCATTCACTCCCTGCGCGACTTTGCGACCCAACTCAAGACCTACTCGTTGCGGCCCGCCGTAGCCTGAGCCGTTTATCGGTGCGCCCTGGCCCCGGGGCGTGCCGTTCGGAACTTCGTTACAATTTTCCGCTCTCAGACTCATAGCGCTACCGCCTGGGATCATGCCTTGGCCGCGCTTTTTCGCGCATCCGTTCGCAGTAATCCCAACGCCTCTGAGATGCCGTGATGATGGTCAATAAAAAATTACCTTCTACACCCGTCAAACCCTTACCCGAAGCCGCTGAAACCCTACTGGCCTTGATGCATGCCCAGGGTGAAGTCGCGCGGCTCAAGGAGCGCGAACAGCTGTTCAGCTCGCTGTTGGTCAGCGTCAATGCGGTGCTCTGGGCGTTCGATTGGGAAACCCAGCAGATGATCTACGTCAGCCCGGCCTACGAGCGCATCTTCGGCCGCTCGGTGGGGTTGCTGCTGGCCGACTACAACGAATGGCGCGACAGCATCTATCCTGACGATCTCGACTATGCCGATCGCAGCCTGGCCGAGGTGCTCGACAAAGGCTCAGTCGAAGACCGCGAATACCGCATCATCAGCGCCGACGGTCAGATCCGCTGGCTCAGCGACAAATGCTTCGTCAGTCATCAGGTGGATGCAGGCCAGCGGGTGATCGTGGTGGGCATCGCCGAGGACATCACCGAAAAGAAGCACCTTGAAGGCGAGCTGCAGCGCCTCGCCACCACCGACGTGCTGACCCAGAGCAGCAACCGTCGACATTTTTTCGAATGCGCCCACCGCGAGTTCGAACAGTCACGCCTCAACGACACGCCCATGGCCTTTCTGCTGCTGGATATCGACGACTTCAAGATGATCAACGATACCTACGGCCACCAGGAAGGTGACCACGTGTTGCAACGCATCGCCGAAACCGGCCGCGCAGTGCTGCGCCGTGGCGACCTGTTCGGGCGCATCGGCGGCGAAGAATTCGCCGCGGTATTTCCAGGTTGCGCCCCCGACATGGCCATGCAGATCGCCGAACGCCTGCAGCGCGAGATCCAACGCCTGAGCTTCAACCACAACGGCAAAAGCTACGGCGTAACCGTGAGCCAGGGGCTGACCAGCATCCAGCCCCAGGACGAAATGCTCGACTCGCTCTTCTCCCGCTCTGACGCCGCCATGTACCAGGCCAAGCGTCAGGGTAAGAATCAGATCGTGCCAGCGTAGGGCTTCCCGGCAGCTGCGCGGGTTAGCGTGCAGAGAACTGCTGCACAGGCGTATTCCAAGAAACCCCGTTCTCTTGAAAAACCTGTTTACCATTGCTGATCAGCAGATAGCTTGGCTTCCTTGAGACTCGATCACTACCATGATTTACTTGGTCTCATCGCAACGGAACGCGACCAGAATTACTTGAAAAAAAGTCCCCAGCCCGCATGCCAGCATGCTGTTATTCCTCATAGCCATAGCAAACGACCTTGCTCGCTCCTTGCTACCCGTATTTATAAAACAAACATCAACTGGCAGATTCAAATCACTTTCTTCTACTTTCTACGACCAAGGATTGGTATATGAAAAAGATATTCGCACTTACTATTTTGGTATTGCCATTGGCTGAAACCAGTGCCGATACCAATACTGGCATTCAGATTCACACCTGCGAAAGTTTATATGCCACGCCCAGCAACCTCCCATCCGATGTCAATCCAGACTGGGGCGGTATATGCTCCGATGAACATGCCGAGGAACGAGGCTTCACATGCAGCGATCACATGATGGGGCGTTTCAACATCTTGCCCGACTTCCAGAACGATCCCAACTGGATAGCCCAAGCGATATTCGACCACTGCGTTACCCAGCAAGATAAAACAGCCCCATAAAAAAAACCCGCCGAAGCGGGCTTTTCTATCAAACAATCACATCACTCAAGCCAGTTCAGCGAAACACTCTTCGATGATGGCCAAACCTTTATTCAACTGCTCGTCTGGCGCAGTCAGTGGCACCAGGATGCGCAGGACGTTTCCGTAAGTACCGCACGACAGCAGGATCAAGCCCTTGTCGCGAGCCTTGGCCACGACCTGGGCCACGGCTGCGGCGTTCGGCTTGTGGGTGTCGCCGCCTTCGAACAGCTCGACGGCGATCATTGCGCCCAGGGCACGCACATCGCCGATGACCGGGTACTTGGACTGGATGGCACGCAAGCCTGCTACCAGATGTTCACCAACGGCCTTGCTGCGGTCCAGCAGGTTTTCTTCCTCGAACACTTCCATCACGGCCAGTGCCGCGGCGCAAGCGATCGGGCTGCCAGCATAGGTGCCGCCCAGGCCACCTGGTGCGATGGCATCCATGTACTCGGCCTTGCCGCACACACCGGCGAGCGGGAAGCCGCCAGCGATGGATTTGGCGAAGGTGGTCAGGTCGGGCGCAACACCCATCTGCTCCATCGCGAAGAACGTGCCGGTACGGCCTGCGCCGGTCTGCACTTCGTCAGCGATCAGAAGGATACCGTGCTGATCGCACAGGGCGCGCAGACGCTGCATGAAAGCCTTGGGCGCGACATAGAAACCGCCTTCGCCCTGCACGGGCTCCAGAATGATCGCGGCGATGTCACGGGCTTCGGCGTCGTTCTTGAAGATGCGCTCGATGCTGGCGATGGAGTCGTCGACGCTCACGCCATGCAATTCGCAGGGGTAAAGCGCACGGAACACACCGCCGGGCATCAGGCCCATGCCTGCCGAGTACGGCACGACCTTGCCGGTCAGGCCCAGGGTCATCATGGTGCGACCGTGGTAGGCGCCAGTGAAGGCGATGACACCGGCGCGGCCGGTGGCGGCACGCGCGATCTTGATAGCGTTTTCCACGGCTTCGGAGCCGGTGGTCACCAGCAGGGTCTTCTTGTCGAAGTCGCCCGGTACCTTGGCGTTGATCTTCTCGCAGACTTCAACGTACGGCTCGTACGCCAGCACCTGGAAGCAGGTGTGGGTCAGCTTGTGCAATTGCGCCTGTACGGCGGCGATCACTTTGGGGTGGACGTGGCCAGTGTTGAGCACCGCGATACCGCCAGCAAAGTCGATGAACTCGCGACCTTCGACGTCGGTAACCGTGGCGTTCTGCGCCGACTCGGCGAAGATCGGGTGAATCTGGCCCACGCCGCGCGGGACGGCTGCCTGGCGGCGTTGCATCAGGGATTCGTTGGTCTTGCTCATGAAGTTCCTCATTCGCCGCTCATCGGTCGGCGTGATTCAAGGATTGAGCGGCCGGTGAGTCCCGCAGCAGCATACGATGATCGACTGCTGCGGACGCCGGCCGCCAAGGGTGTCTGCGCGGTGGGTTACACCGAAATGCAGAGGTATTTGATTTCCAGATAGTCTTCGATGCCGTATTTGGAGCCTTCGCGGCCCAGGCCCGAAGCCTTGATGCCGCCGAACGGCGCCACTTCGTTGCTGATCAGACCGGTGTTGATACCGACCATGCCGTATTCCAGCGCTTCGGCGACACGGAACACCCGGCTCATGTCGCGGGCATAGAAGTACGACGCCAGGCCGAACTCGGTGTCGTTGGACATGGCGATCACTTCGGCCTCGTCCTGGAAGCGGAACAACGGCGCCAGCGGACCGAAGGTTTCTTCCTTGGCCACGGCGGCGTCCTTGGAGACGTTGACCAATACGGTCGGCTCGAAGAAGTTGCCCTGCAGTGCGTTGCCACCGGTCAGCACGGTTGCGCCCTTGCCCACGGCATCGGCAATGTGTTCCTTGACCTTGGCCACGGCCTTGTCGTCGATCAGCGGGCCCGTGGTGGTCCCTTCTTCCAGACCGTTGCCGATCTTGAGCTTGCCCACCGCCACCTTTAGCTTCTCGGCGAACGCGTCATACACGCCGTCCTGCACATAGATGCGGTTGGCGCACACGCAGGTCTGGCCGTTGTTGCGGTACTTGGAAATGATCGCGCCCTCGACCGCCTTGTCCAGGTCGGCATCGTCAAACACGATGAAAGGCGCGTTGCCGCCCAACTCCAGCGAGACCTTCTTGATGTCCTTGGCGCATTCGGCCATCAACTGGCGACCGATCTCGGTCGAGCCAGTGAAACTCAGCTTGCGCACGATCGGGTTGCTGGTCAGCTCGCTGCCAATGTCGCCGGCGCTGCCGGTCACGACACTGAACACACCCTTCGGAATACCCGCGCGCTCGGCCAATTCAGCCAGCGCCAGCGCCGAGAACGGCGTCTGCGAGGCAGGCTTGAGCACCATGGTGCAACCGGCAGCCAGCGCGGGACCCGCCTTGCGGGTGATCATCGCGGCGGGGAAGTTCCACGGTGTGATGGCTGCGGTCACGCCGATGGGCTGCTTGATCACGATCAGGCGCTTGTCCGGCTGGTGACCGGGAATGGTGTCGCCGTAGACGCGCTTGGCTTCCTCGGCAAACCATTCGATGAACGACGCCGCGTAGACGATTTCGCCCTTGGCCTCGGCCAGTGGCTTGCCCTGCTCCAGCGTCATCAAACGTGCGAGGTCATCCTGGTTCTCGATCATCAGTTCGAACCAGCGGCGCAGCTTGTTCGAGCGCTCCTTGGCGGTCAACGCACGCCAGGCCGGCAGCGCCTTGTCGGCAGCCTCGATGGCGCGACGCGTTTCAGCGGCGCCCATTTTCGGCACGGTGCCGAGGATTTCGTTGGTAGCAGGGTTGCTGACCTTGATGGCCTGCCCACTGTCGGCGCCCAGCCACGCACCATCTATATAGGCTTGCTGGCGGAACAACGAGGTGTCTTTGAGCTGCATGTCGGCTTCCTTAACGGCGCCGTACGTAACGGCACGAATGGAGGGATGAGAAGGCGCCCGGGCTGAGGTGGACATACCGCATGGATGGACTCACGCGTTTCAGCGACCAGACAAGAGCGTTTGAAATCTCAAACGAATCCTAGGATCTATGGGGTGAAAGGACAATAGGCCGTTCGAAAAAAAGAACGATTGGCCTCGGAGATGCAGGCGCGTCCGGCTCGCGTCAGTGTCACCGTAGCAGATTACAAACGATGGGACGGTTATCGCAATGGACGACCACCCCCGACATGGGTATCATGGCGCCCGCGTTGCACCAGTAGCTCAGCTGGATAGAGTACTGCCCTCCGAAGGCAGGGGTCGTGGGTTCGAATCCCGCCTGGTGCACCATCTTTTCCCCCCTCTATATTCTTGCATCCAGCTTCGCTACCCGAAGCCCCGGCTCGCAGATCTCCTTTATTCCACGCATCCATCGAAGCTTCGACTTCTGATCTCTGCCCCTCTACGCCTGCCTTATGACACACGGCCGTATCGCTGAATCAAGCCTTCGCTATCCCTCCACCTAAGCCACGCGCTGTCTGCCTAAAAAATGACCAAATTCTCCAGCTTTCGGAAAACCATTTCGAAACATTTTTATATTAAAAAATCACTCAAAGCCCTGAACTTTTCCCGCGGCTTGTAACATGTAAAATAAGCACATCTTTTAAAAAATATTTGTTAAAGATCTCCGCCCCCCAGCCGATGGCATTGACGCATCAATGGCATGGAGGAGCCGACTGGAAAACTTAAAACAGATATTCGAGAGGCTTACATGTTTAACAATGCGTTGACCAACTTATCAGTCAGATCAAAGTTGGCACTTGGCTTCACGGTTGTGATCATACTGACGGTCCTGATCGCCTGGACGGGCTGGCGAGGCATCGCCTCCATGAGCGAGCGCAGCGAGCGCATCACGGACATTGCCAAGCTCAGCACCCTGACGCGAGACATGCGCATCGCGCGCTTGGTGTACACCCAGAATTCAGACGACGCCAATGCCGCCAGCTGGCTCAAAGCCTATGAAAACCTCGATAACCATCTTGAGTATCTCAACAGCGTATTGAATTCCGAACTCAATATTCCTCATGTTAAAACTGCGATGGCAGCCATGAAGGAATACAAGGATCATTACAACAGCATCATCACTGCCACACACGCGCGTGAGGCCAGCAGAGACGTCTTTGGCACCAATGCCGACACCGCGGACGCAAAGTTGCGGCAGTTGAATGGGCGCGCCAACTCAATGGACGGTGACGCCGCGCAGCGCGAGGCGGTGCAACGAGCGCTGATGCTGTTTCAAAAGATGCGCTTCGATGTTCGTGGGTACACCTACACCCTGAAACCCGAGGCCCAGCAGTTGGCTGTTACTTCCATTGCTGCAGCCTCCGATTATATGAAAAGCCTGACGAGTTCCGGTCTCGACAACGCCGCTGTCGCCAGCCTGGTGGACTCGATGAACGCCTATGGGTCCGCCATCAACGGATTCTCGTCTTCGCAAGCCACCATTAACCAAGGCCAAGCGGGCATCTCGAAGAACATCGAAGTCCTGCTCGGTTCGGCCAATCAACTGGCACAGAACCAGGTCGACTTGCGCCTTGCAGACGTCGATCAAGCCAACCGCATGTTGATTCTCTGGCTGGTTGCAGCCCTTATCGCCAGCGCGTTGGCGGCCTGGATCATCACCCGAATGATCGTCATTCCGCTGCGGGAAACACTGCAACTGGCCGACCGTGTAGCCAATGGTGACCTGACCCACAATGAAGCCCCGACGCGCAAGGATGAACTTGGCCTGCTGCAAATCAGCATGCACCGCATGACCTTGAACCTGCGCCAGTTGATCGGCGGCCTGCGCGATGGCGTTACCCAGATCGCAAGTGCTGCCGAACAGCTTTCCGCCGTGACCGAGCAGACCAGCGCAGGGGTGAACAGCCAGCGTACTGAAACCGACCAGGTTGCCACCGCCATGAACCAGATGGCCGCCACCGTGCAGGAAGTTGCACGCAATGCCGAGCAGGCTTCGGATGCCGCCGTCAGCGCCTCCCGAGAAGTGCGCGAAGGCGACGCCGTAGTTTCCAAGGCCGTCATTCAGATCGAAACACTCGCCACTGAGGTCGGGCGCTCCAAAGTTGCAATGGATGAGCTGAAGCAGGAAAGCAACAAGATCGGTGGCGTGCTCGACGTGATCAAGGCAGTGGCCGAACAGACCAACTTGCTGGCCCTCAATGCCGCCATCGAAGCCGCACGCGCCGGTGAGGCCGGACGCGGCTTCGCCGTGGTCGCCGATGAAGTCCGCAGTCTTGCCCAGCGCACTCAGACTTCAACCGAAGAAATTGCGACCCTGATCGACGGCTTGCACACCCGAACCGCGCAAGTTGCGACCACCCTGGAAAACAGCCGCCTGCTGACCGATGACAGCGTTGCCTTGACCCGTGATGCAGGTACATCCATAGGCAACATCAGCCGATCCATCACGACCATCGAATCGATGAACCAGCAGATAGCCGCTTCCGCCGAAGAGCAGAGCGCGGTGGCCGAGGAAATCAACCGCAGTGTGATCAACGTTCGGGACATCTCCGAGCAGACGGCTTCGGCGAGTGAGGAAACGGCATCGTCCAGCGTTGAGTTGGCACGATTGGGTGTGCATTTGCAGGGGCTGATGAGTAAGTTTGTGCTGTGATGTAGGGTTTGGGAAAGCTGAGACGGTGTGGAGCCCCAAGTGAGAGCTTGGGGCTTGTTTGTGGTGGTTACTGGAGTAGGCAGGGTTTGGTGCAAGTTGAGTAATTAGGCTCAGGGATAACTGTTGGCTTCAAGCGCCTGAGCCGTGCTTCCCTAACCGGTTTAGCAGCTTCTGCACGATCGAATCGAGCTTAGCGCCCGCTGTGAAATGTGCCAGGGCGTTTTGAACTTCATGGTTCTCAGCCACCAAGAGAACAAAGACGTGCTGGGTATTGGGGCGACAGCCGTGGCTGCGAGGTCTTTGAGATGCTCTGCTCTGCCTGCGCATTTGCCACCATCGACGAGGTGGCGGCGCAATAGTCAGGATGAGTAGCTGCCAACCAGCTCCGAGACTTGAAATGGTTTCTTCCACGTTGCTTTAGCACCAGCTCACTAGACACATCGACGGCGCATGCACTCTTCCTCGTAAAAGTGGCGCAAAGCGGTAGGGTCACGTTCTATCAGGCCCTCATAATGCGATGTATCATTAATTAATTGCTCATAACTCCAAAGAGCCTGTAATCCTTTCTCGTTAGCCAAGCTGGGTAAAACGACCATGCTGCTGGTATGCCGGAATCGCTCAGCGAAAAGAGTTCCATCGGAAACCAATTAGGCAGATGGTCCTCGTCTGCTAATAAAAGCAGAATTACACCACATCACAACGAAATTGCGAACGCTTCATACTCCGTACCTACGGAGAGGGAGAAGTTCGACTCTACCGTATAGCCCAAGCGGATCACTTGGTCCGAGAGGGATTTACCATTTTTACTTATGCAGATTACGCGCATGATCGTCACTTAAATTTGAAATCGTCAACAGCACCGGAATTCGTGTTTCGCACATAATGAACTTCAACACCGTTGACGTTCTGCGTCATTTTTACCCAACCGTCTGAGCCAGGCCAGCGAGTATCTGTCATACCATTCCTCATCGGAACGACACTACCTGATGCTGGATTAGATATAACCTCTAAGACAGTACGTGACCGATTATTGTGCTGCCCTTGTACGGGGCGTGGGCAGAATCATAAACCGTTTTAATTTCACCAAAAAGCGCAGTCCATTTTGCACCCGAGGTAAGCGACTAAGCTCGCTTACCCCCTCCAAAAAATTACATATCAACGCCTAATTTTTCGGCGACCTCCCTCAGTCGCACAGAAACCTCAATGATTTCATCTTTACTTAGGCCGCAATAGGTAGACAGAGACTCATCTGGAACATTTTGAATTAAAGCCAATCCGCACGACACAAAATACCTAAGCTCTCTTGGTGTGACCTTCAAACTAATATAATCTTGCTCATTAATTGGATCATTCATTTTTTGGGGACCTGAGATTTAATGTAGTTATCCCAACCGACACCACCCTGGTCAGGTCTGAACGCGGTAGCCTCACCTCTCTGTCCGCGAGTTACAATAGTCTTAGTTGAGCTATCGAGATAGTATATCGTTCCATCAACGGATTGGCGACGCTCGATCGCCGGGTTAGAAACGATGTTCTCAACAAAATTCTGAAACTGATTTTTTGTACTAATACCAAGATTGGCAAACTCCTGCCGCTCAACCACATGTTTCTGGAAAGCATGTCCACTTGCGACCTCTTCAGCTAAGAGCTGAGAGTTGAGTCTGCCTTGATTGATAGCGCTTTCAGCCCCGGAGCTACCTTTCGCCCCACCCGCACTCCCCCTACCCGCCTTCCCCCCAACCGCCATCGACGCAGCCGCCACCATAGCGTCGCGAATCATCTCCTTCCGGGCGTCGCTGAACCCTAGCCGGTTTTGCAGCTCCTGCACAACCGAATCGACCTTGGCGCCCGCCGTGACCTGTGCCAAGGCGTTTTGAACTTCATTGTTCTCTGCCAGCAGCAGCGCAAATACCTGCTGAGCATTGGGTCGACAGCTGTCGCTAAGACGTCTTTGGACTACTCCGGCCTAAAAATTTAACAAGCATTGGCATATAGCACCCCAATTTCGGTACTTTCAACAAAAAACTGCAACGCTGCAATGACCTGCTCAGGACTCGGTGCGACAAACTTCTGCAGGGACTCCCCACCTGTGGAGCTTGAAATCGTACAGACCGAGAGGTTTTTTCGATTTTTGTAGAACCAACTCGTGCCAACGGGATGTCGTACCCAACTTAACATCCATAATCCATAATTAGCCACTCACATCCATCTGAAAGTTTTTCAAGAATCGCTGTACTTCCCCTGGCTCGCGTTCAACGATCCCTACGTAATGCTGATATTCATTGACAAGCAATGAATATCCAAAAATATAGTTGATTCCAAACGTATCAAATAGCACCTTATAGTCGGGCTTCGACTGTGTAATACAAAACTCCCACCCTGTTGGAGCACTAGAATCGACCAAATCGAAAAGGTAGCTCGGAACCCAGAAAGGTAAGTCATCAGGAGCCCTAACTAAAAAATCCACCCGATCAGAGATAAATAACAAGCCGTATATAGTATAACGTTCACCACTCGCTAGCGGAGAGTAATTAGTCTGATCCATCTCCCCCAAATAACGCTTGGATGAAGGTATAGCCGCACCAAGGATAGATGTACATAAAGCTATCATATTTACTCACTTAAATTTGAAATCATCGATGGCACCAGCAATAGAATTTCGGACGTAGTGAATTTCAATACTGTTTATGTTTTGAGCTGATTTCACCCAACCTTCTGCAGCCGGCCATCGGGAGTCTGTCATAGGGACAGGTAGCTTCCGACCAACTGCGGGATTTGAAATAGCTTGTTACAATGCGAGTTTTTCATTCAAATTGGCAGGTACAGATCTGCCTGTCGAACCTAATCCTAATGGCTTGTTAGCCAAAGACGATAGTTCAGTTCCCTTCGCCCCACCCGCACTCCCCCTACCCGCCTTCCCCCCAACCCTCATCGACGCAGCCGCCAACATAGCGTCGCGAATCGCCTCCTTCCGGGCGGCGCTGAACCCTAGCCGGTTTTGCAGCTCCTGCAAAACCGAATCGACCTTAGCGCCCGCAGTGACCTGTGCCAAAGCGTTTTGAAATTCATTGTTCTTGGCCAGCAGAAGCGCAGAGACGTGCTGAACGCCCTGTGGATCTTAAAGCACGCAATGTGGTATTTCTCTGATAAGCCTCCTAAACTTGTGCTTCTTTTCACCTAAAAGTCATATTCTCGCCGACAATAGATGAAGCCATCGAGGCAATCAAGACGCCCTATTGATCCAAGTAAGAATTTACAATCCAAATCCACATGCGAAATTTTTTCTCGATCAATCGAAGCTGAGATATTTGTCGCAACAACCTCCAAACTTTCCCAGTCAAACTCCGTAGGCGGTCTGTCGAGATAGTATATGATACACAATTTTCCATTATCTGAAAGCGAAGTCGCAACTGCTCTGATTGCTGGATATATCTCGCCAATCAGAGCACGCCAAACACACAAGACTAACCAATCCGGGACAGACTTCATGGTTTCACTCCGACCGTTGTTGGATTTGTTGACACCAGCGGCTTAAGCTATTTTTCTAGCAGATCCTCGACCGTAAGCCTATCAATTTCTCTGAAGACTACTTCTATCTCGTGCCCTTCGTCACCAACCCAATCAAACACCGCGTCACGTAAAATCTCAAGGTATACCTGTAGATCCTCTCTTGGCAATTCTGGAAGAGTCACATGTACAAGGACGATTTTGCGGCATGGAATCCAGCTAAGATCTCTTAAGCAATCATATAAGGCATCCCAATTAAATCCAAAACACCCCGGCAACCACAGTAGGTAATACAGCGCTCTTATCAATTCCTCTGCAATCCCAATGGACGGGTCAATCTGCACATAAAAAACCTCGGCCGCGTCATATGAAGGCGGGATGTCCACAAACTTGAATGGCAACATTTTCGACAGGCCTCAATTTTTTATCGGGATGAAGGTTTTGTAGTGGTCGGCTGTGTAATACATTTCGCCGCCTTTTCCTACGACGATTCGCTGAGGTCCTGGCCCTGCAATACCGGGCGTAGGATGGACGTATTCAGTGTAGTAACCGGCTGGTTTCTGCGGCAGATCCGATGCGCGATTCTGGAATATAGAGCTGTTGTTTCGATCAGGGAAAGATTCATCTGACTTTATCCGATCCAAGGTTGCGCCAAGATCGACTGTGCCTTGGAGGACCTGACCAGTTTTTTGATCAACAACCTTGATGCTATCGATGAATCGAGTGGTATCATTTGCACCGAAAGTACTGCTTTAAAAATACTAGTTCCATCATCAACGGCTGATGATGCATCATATATTGCTGCGGTCGCTGCCATAAGCGAATCCTCTCCACCAGCTAAGGACAGCGCCAATACAGCCCGAGCTTGGCTAAACAGCTGAAGGCCTTCTCCATTTAAGCTTTGCCCTTCGTCCAGGCTGTCTTGCAAGTCAAAATACTTCTCATCTAACCGTGCAGTTAAAGTATCTAGCCCAGAAACCTGATCAGTCGTGGGTTTGTTACCAGATTGTAGATACCTAAGAGACTCGGCAACGATAGACACTTCTACTCGGCAGGCCTGTAAGGCAATTTTGCAAGCCATTTTTACAACATGTCTTCGTTGTTCCTAACTAACTACCCTAATTTTTTCTACAAGGCTTTCCTCAACTATATCTAAACGCATGATTATTATTTAGCCTCTGGCAGTGGCTTTAATAGCGCGGACACATCCTATGCGCTCTTTAAACTACGACTGCCAGAATGTCAGACAGACACCATATTCATCGAGAAGATCGTCAGCAATTTCAAACTGAAATACCTTCTCTGGAAAGGCATCGGATAACGCGCGCCTCCAATATCTAGTGACCTGTTCGGCAAATAAATGACAAAGACGATAATCTTCTTCCGACAGGCCCACTTTAAATACGGGTCGACTCGGTGCATCCTCCCACTTTGAAAAGAACTGATTTATTGAAAAAATATTTCTGTATCGTTCAACGTCTCTACGCGATGTATTTTGTTCCAACACACTAGATTCGGTCTCAACCAGCCCGTTCAAATGAAATTTTTGCGGATCGTATTGCTGAGCGTTAGGCAGCCAGAAAATGTGACCATTGACCTCAATAAAATCAGGAGAGAGCAAACCCAGAACAGAAATTGCCTGTTCTAATGAAACCAAGTTCCCTACATATGAAAAAAACTCCCCGGAGCCAATATCTGAAACAAACAGACTCAACGACTCTTTAGAAATATTTCCCTGATAAATTTTCATCATTTCAACCCCAAGCTATCAAGAACCGACTGAGGAACATTCCCCTCAAAAACTTTTGTATCACTTCCCTTCTTGGGGAAATATGTTCCATTCGGAGCTTGGTTCCATTCGACCACCTTAATCCGAGAGCTAGACACATCATATAGTGCACGCCCCTCAGGACCGTAGATAACAACATGCCCATTTCCAAGATTTGCATAAGAATCTGGAGTTTGCCCTTGCAACGGATACTGAACACCACCACGCGTTCCCGTGAACGTCACATTCGTTTCCCTGAGTCCCTTGGTATAATCTAAATCAATAGTATTACCGGCAGAGTCCGTAGTGAACCTGGGTGTATTTGGAGCGTTAGTGGTTCCTTTCGCCCCACCCGCACTCCCCCTACCCGCCTTCCCACCAACCGCCATCGACGCAGCCGCCACCATAGCGTCGCGAATCGTCTCCTTCCGGGCGTCGCTGAACCCTAGCCGGTTTTGCAGCTCCTGCACAACCGAGTCGACCTTGGCGCCCGCCGTGACCTGTGCCAGGGCGTTTTGAACTTCATGGTTCTCAGCCAGCAGCAGCGCAAAGACGTGCTGAGCATTGGGGGCCACAGCCGTTGCTGCGAGGTCTTTGAGCTGCTCTGCTCTGGCCTGAGCATTGGCTACCATCGACGATGTGGTGGCACAGAAGTCAGGGTTGGCAGCGCAAGACTGGAAGGCTGCAATTTCCTGATCACGGCTCAGCCTGACGAACTTTTGAAGAACATCCTCTGAGCAACCACCGTCTTTAGCGGCGCAGGCGTTGAGCTCTTTGGCTGCGCGCGTGAGGTCGCTGTGGCTCAGGTGGTTGTATTGCGTGGCTGTGGCTGCGATGTTGGCGGCAATCTCAGGATCGCCGCCCGTCACCACGCTGGACAGCAGGCCTACCACATTCGACATGGCCAGCAGATTGGCCTTGGCCTGTTCGGCGCCCCCTTTGCCGGGCTCATAGCCTTCTGGCATGACCAGGTCCGCCAGGTAGCTGACCATGGCTTCATTCGCGCCACCGGCCAGGGCACCGGTCTTGAAGTCCTCGCCCATGGCCAATGCCTTCATGCCGCCCAACAGTGCGTGCGCCGCGACCTTGCTGGGGCTTCCTTCAACCATCGCAGAGTTGCCCAGCGCGTTTGCACCTTGGGCACCCGCAGCAGTGATCAGTGCGCTGACCATGCTGCTTGCAAAGTTGTCGCTGAGGCTGCCGCCGGTGATGGCTGTCTTGGCCAGCGAGTCGGCGCCGGCTTTGGCAGCGACCAGACCGGCACTGTCTGTGTCGAATCCGAGTCGCGTAGGGTCGTAGCCCAGCTGACCTGCAATGCCAGCGCTGGTAGCAGCGAGTGCATACCCTTTAAGGCTGTTACTGTTGAAGGTATCGCTGAGCGTATCGCTGACTTTGCCTTTGTTGTTGATGGCGCTGACGGTTGCTGTACTTGCCATGGATGTAAGCGCGGCAGTCGCTGCCATATTGCCCAGCCCTGCAGAAGCGGTAGCAGTGGCTGCGGCCATGGTGCCGGTGGAAGAAGCGCCCAATGCGGTGCCGGCTGAGGCAGCGGCGCCGCTGGCAGCGCCTGCGGTGAGAACCGACACGATGATCACGATGGCCAACATCGCCCCTTGGCCCAGTCCCGAGTGCCCATACTTGAACGACTCGTGCACTTCCTTGATCTGCTGCCAGTTCACATCCCCGCGTGCTTCTGCCTCTTTCAACCATGCCAATTGAGGGTCGACCTGGACCATGGTGTCGATGGTCTGGCTGACGGTGCTCTGATCGATATGCTTGATATCGATGTTCAGGCCTTCGGCCGCCCTGATAACCAACGCACCTTGCGCAACCAACTCACTCTGCCGCACCGTCTCATCAGTCCTGCCCTTGCCCTCCATGGACGTCCAGGCAAGATCACTGCTGCTCTTCTCGTGGCTCTCCTGCTTGAGATCCTTCACACCTTCAAAATCAACGGCGCCGCCGCTGTCCAGGGTCAGGTCCTTGCCGCTTTCCAGTTTGGCGACCTGATACTTTTGATCGCCGCCGCTTTCCAGGGTGAGGTTGCCACCGGTCTTGATTTCGGTGCCCACGTTGGTAACGGTGGTCGTCTCGTCGCGCTGGGTCTGTTTGCTGCCCAGGCTGCCCTTTTTCTTTTTGTCGTAAAGGGAATAATCGCTGTCTTGAGCGGCCAGCAGTTCCAGTTTTTCACCGGCGTACAGGTAGGCTTCGTCGCCTGCCGTGATACGGCTGGAGACCAGGGCCATGTCCTTGCCCGCCGTCAGGGCGATGTCGCCGCCTGCATCGAGCGAAGTGCCGATCTGGCTGACGTGATCTTCCCGTGCGGTGACCTTTTTGGTTTTGGAATAGGTGTGCTGTTCGTCTGCCGCAGAACTCAGCGTGAGATCATCGACGGCTGCCATGGCGATGTTGCGTTTGGCGTCGATGTCGCTGGCAATGGCCGTCAGGTCACGACCGGCGGTGGCGATGACGTCCCGGCCTGCGGCGAGGCTGGAGCCGTGCTGGGTAACGGAACTGCTGTTGGCTTTGCGGCCGCGGTCATTGCTTTCAACCTGCTCGGCTGAAGTGATGTTGATATCTCGACCGGCGGCCAGTGTCAGGTCGTTGCCAGCTTGCAACACCCCACCCACATTATTGACATCCCGCCCCGCCCACACGCTCAGATCATTAGCCGCCTCGATCCGAGCGGCCGTGTCCGCGAAGTCCCTGCGTTCGCTGCGGTAGCCGCTACTGCTTTGATGGCTGGTCACCGTGCGCTCGTTGATCACGTCGCCGTTGACGGCGGTCAGGCTCACGTCGCGACCGGTGATCACGCCACCGGCCTTGTTGACGAGGGTGTTGCTCGTCAACAGATCAAGTCGGCCGCCGGCCTGTACCAGGCCGCTGTTGACCAGGTTGTTGCCAGCGCTGGCGCTGAGGTTGTTGCTGGCTTTCAGGGTGCCTGCGTTGGTGAGGTCGTTACCGGAAACCAGGTTGACGTCGCGACCGGCGATCAACGCGCCGTCAGGGCCGAGGCGGTTGTTGGCCTGGGCCAGGTACAGCACGGGCACCAGCACGTTTTGGCCGTTGACCTTGTACTCTTCCAGCCAGACGATGTCGTGGGTCAGTGCTGCGACTTGCGCCGAGGTCAACGTGGTACCGACCGACAGGCCCAGTTGCTGCTTGCTGGCGATGGCGTTGTTCATCAAGTACTTGAACAGCGCTTCGTCGGAGTGCTGGCCGTCGATGAAGCGTTGGCCGGTACGGGCAACCAGCGCCTGCTGGATCAGCTTCTGTTCGTACAAGCCGTCGCCCAGGCGCTTGGCGCTTTCGTCCGGGTTATAGCCCAGACCCGCCAGCAGGTAGTCTGAGCTCAGGAATTGCTTGAGGTCGGTGAGTGCCGGGTTGGTTTCGATCAGGTATTTGTGCGCCGGTGAGGTGCTCTGGGTTTCGGGCAGGCCTTGGACGCGGTTGATGGAGCCGGGTACGTGACCGTCCGTTGCCTTATGAGAGGCGACTTGACCCTCCACCTGAACGATACGGCCCTCGCTGGTGTCGGCGGTCTGGGTGCGCTGGGCCGCATCGATGCTCGCGCTGCCAATGGTCCAGCTGTGCGGGGCGGCATCGGCCTGTTTGGCGGCGGTATCCGTGGCGGCTAGGTCACTGAGACGGAACAGGCCATGTTCTCCACTGGGCAGACTGAAGCCTGGCAGAGACAGCGGGTTGATCTGTTGCTGAGCGAGATCGGGAGGCAGCTGCGCGTCGAGACTGACTCGGGTACTGAAATCGCTGCCTGACGCACCGGTGTCGGTGCGGGTGCCGCTGCTGACGTAGTGGTAGTCGTTGCGTACCACGCTGTTGTCGAAGTTGTTCTGGGTAGTGATGCTGACGTCGCCAACCGCCTGAATGACCGCCGCGTAGCGTTGATCGCCGGTCGCCAGTTGTGTCACACGGGCGAAGTCCGGGAGCTCGGTCTCCATATAGGCGAGGAAGTGGCTGATACCCGCTTCCAGACCGCTCACGTTATTGGCATCGTACTGGTCACCTTCAAGCCAATACTGCGTGTTGAAGGCATTGGCTTCCGTCAACAGCCCGCCTGCACCTCGCTGGCGGTTGGTGCGGAAGGTCCGCACGTATTCGGTATCACCCGTTTCGATGCCGAGGTTGAACAGGTTGGTGACCGAGGCGTTCAGGTTGCCGCCCGTGACAATGGTGCTGCTCTGGTTGAGCAGGTCGCCGCCGTTGAAACTCAGGTTGCCGCCTGCGGTGATGCTCGATGCCTGGCTCGCTTGGGTGACTTCCAGCTTTTGGCGTTCCAGGACTTCGAAGACGAAATTGCGTTTGCCCGAACAGTCGCCGGCGTTGACGCCCTCGATACAGGCCACCTGATAGATCTTGCCGGTGTAGATGCCGGCGTCATTGACGGTGAGCACTTCGCGCACGTTTTCGATGGTGCTGGCAGCCAAGCTCATGCTGCCGTCGCTTTGCAGCGTCGAGGAGCTGTTGCGAATCAGGCTGGCGTGGCCGCCATTGCCGTCGCGATCGATGCGCAGATTGGCCAGGCTGTAGACGTCGGCGTAGCGGTTGGTGAAGGTGTCGACCTGCAAGCCCATGTCACCGCCGCTGAAGAGCAGTCCTCGCTCGTTGAGCAAGGCGCCGGTCTTGAGCGTTAGGGATTGGGCGCTGCCGAGGGTGCCGTAGTTGTCGATGTTGCCGGCCGTGATCCCGGCGTCATCCACAGAAGTGATGCGGCCCCGATTGAGCAAGGCGCCGCCAACGCCCAGCTTCAAGCCAGCGCCGGAGGTGATGCTGGCCGGTGTCGCGAGTTGCAGTTGGGCGGCGTCGATCTGCAGGCTGCCCAGGCTGGTGACGCGGCCATTGCCCGAATAGGTACCGCTGAGCCCAAGCCAGAGGTCACCGTCACTGGCCAGCTTGCCGTCGTTGCTCCAGTTGACGCCTTCACCGCGCAGGCTCTGTGAAGCGAGCAACTGGCCGCTGGCGGTCTGGTGAAAGTTGCCGACCTTGAGGGTCAGGCGCCCGGCTTGCAGCACGCCGCTGTTGGTCCAGCTGTCGGCATTGAGGGTCAGGCCACCACGGGTAACTAGGCTGCCACCAGCGGCGGTGACGTTGGCGCTGGAGATATTGAATTCACCCAGGCCTACGTGCAGCAGAGAGCCGTTGGTATTGCGGAAGCTGCCTGCGTCGACCGTCAGATCGGCGTTCGCAATCTCGATCACGCCACCCTGGTTATCCAGCACACCGCCTACGTGATACACCGAGGCGCCGTCCGTGCCGAGTGCGCGCAGGGTGCCGCCCTGGTTATCGAGGTTGGCCGCGGTGATGTCGAAGAAGGAGTCGCTTTCGATGATGCCGGAGCGGTTGATCAGCGTACCGCCCAGGGCAAAACGCACACGGCCGCCGGCAATCTGGCCGGCGTTGGTGAGGGTGTCGGCGTTGACGTCGATCAGACCTTTTGCATACAGGCCGCCTGCGCTGTTGTTGAAGTCAGCGGTGGTGATGCTGGCGTCGCCACTCTGCGCGGCGATGCGGCCATTCTGGTTGTCGAGGCCGGCCAGGGCTAACAAGGTCAGGCGTTGGCCTTGCAGGGTGCCTTGAGCGTTGAGCAGGCTACCGGCCATGCGCGCCTCAAGAGCGCCGCGCAGGCTGGAAAGGATGCCGCCACGGTTGTCCAGGCTCCCGGCGTTCAGTACCAGGTCGCCGTTCTGGGCGATGAGGCGACCGTTGGCGTTGTCGATCGCGCCACGGGTGTGCAGCGTCAGGCCGGTCTGGCTCTGTACGGCACCCCCGCCGTTTTCCAGCTCAGCGGCGCTGAGGCTGACGGCGCCATTCTGGCTGTAGATCAAACCGTCGGCGCCGTTCTGTACGGTACCGCTGGCCTCCACGGTCAGTTGATCGAGCGCCGCCAGCGTGCCACGGTTGCGGTTGTCCAGGCTGCCGGTGAGCAGGCTCAGCAGACTTTTGCTGACCAGTTGCCCACCTTGGTTGTCGATGTGCGCAGCGCGCTGAATGCGCAGAGGGCCACCGCTGGCGAATTTGCCTTGAGCGTTGATCAGGGTCCCCAGCAAGTCGAGCGTGATGCTGCCGATGCTGGCCCATTGACCACTGGTATTGTCCAGTTGCGTACCGGTAAAGCTCAGGTCCTGCTGGCTGTTGACGGTCCCGGCGCGGTTGCTCAGGTCTGTGGCTCGAACGGTCAGTTCTGCGCCGCTGTCAATCAGACTGCCTTCGCTGTTGTCGAGCGTGTCTTGCACGGTCAGGCTTTGCCCGGCGCCGCTGCTTAGAATGCCGCCTTGGCTGTTGTCCAGGCGGGCGCTGTCGATGTTCAGACGTCCGGCACTGGCCAGCGCACCGGCCTTGCTGTTGAGCAGCGCCCCGCTCAGGTTGACTGCCAGGTTGCCGTCGCGGCTGGAAACGGTGCCGTTGTCGCGGTTGTCCAGGCTGCTGCCCTGCAGGTTCACACCCTGCCAACCGGACAGCAGGCCATTGCGGTTGATGATGGCGCCGCTGATGACGGACAGCTGGCCGCTGCTGATGACTTTGCCAGCACGGTTGTCGAGCTGGGCACTGGTCAGGGTGTAGCTCTGATTGCTGGAAATTTCGCCGTTGCGATTGTCGACGGCGCCGATGCGATTGAAGGTCAGAGGGCCTTCGCCGTTGATCAAGCCAGCGCTGTTGTGCAGCGTGCCGCCGTTGAGATCCAGACGCACAGCGCGGTTGCCAAGCAACTGGCCGCCCTGGTTGTCGAGGTCGGCGCTGTGGATGTCCAGCACGTTTGTCGCGTTGATCAGGCCATTGTTGCGGTTGAGCAGGCTGCCCTGGCTGGTCAGGTTCAGATCGCTGCGGCTGGTGAGCACGCCTTCGCTGTTGTCCAGGCTACCGGCCTGCACGCTGAGCGCGGCGGCGGCAATCTGGCCTTTGAGGTTGGCCAGGGCCCGCTCGATGTGCAGGGTCAGGGTCTGGTTGCTGAGCAGCTTGCCCGCTCTGTTGTCCAGGCTGCGGGCTTTGAGGGTGAAGGCCTGGCTGCTGGAGATTTCACCGCCTTGGTTGTTCACTTCGGTCAGGTTTTTGAAGCTCAACCGCGTGGCGTTGATCAGGCCTCGCTGGTTATCAAGTACGCCCGACAAATCCAGGGTGATGGCTTGCAGGCTCGTTAGTTCGCCGCCCTGGTTGTTCAGGGTCTTACCGGTCAGCTGCACAGCCGCCTGACCTTGCAGCGCACCCTTGTCACGGTTATCCAGGTGGTCGACGGCCAGTTGCAGGCTGCGGTCGCCGCGCAGGGTGCCGGTGCGGTTGTCGCCGTTCACGGCGTTAACGCTCAGCTGGTTCTGGCTGGTGATGCGGCCCTGACGGTTGTCGAGATCTTTGGCGGTGACAGTGGCGCTCTCTATGGCCCTGATCTGGCCGCTGCGGTTGTCCAGATGGTCCGCGCGGGCCTCAAGGTTGGCACCGCTCAGGGTGCCGTTGCGGTTATCGATGGCATCTTTGCCCACGACTTTCAGGTTACGGCTGGCGACCACGCTGTTGCGGTTGCTGAACGCTTGCGCCTCGAGGCGTACGTCACCGTGAGCGTTGCGGCTTTTGTCGCCATTGACCCCTGCTTCGATGATGCCGCTGTTGGTCAACTGCCCGCCGCTGCTCAGGGTGATGCTGTCGCGGGCGGTCAGGTTGTTGGCGACGGTCAGGTTGCCACGGGTCTGCACCCGCAACTGGCTGCCTGCATGGACTGGGCCTTGGGCGTCGAGGTCGTGCGCCGTGAGGTTCACGGCGCCGCTGGCCGCCGCTTGGGCCAGGCTCAGGTGACCGTTGGCGTCGAGCTGGATGTCACCGGCGCTGGCCGCCAGATAACCGGCCAGCTTCACCCCGACGCCGGCTTCGGTGCCCACCAGCTTGATCGCACCGGCATACATGCCGCCCAGCGCGGAACTGTCGATGGCCAGTTGCGGCTTGGCCGAGCCGTCGTCGGCACGGGCGGTGGCCTGCAGGGTCGCGGCGTCGACATCGCTGCGTCCCGCCACGATGGCGAGATTGCGCGCGTTGATCTGTGCGTTGATCTGGGCCGAGCGGGTGATGATCTCGAAACCATCGACATTGCTGGCGTTCAGGCCCTGGCCGTCGATGGAGATCGCGCCGCCATCGACCTGATAGCGCTGCACCCGGCCGTTCTCGACGATCGGCTTGCCGGTGGTCAAGGTCACCTGCGGGGTGTTGATGAAGCCGCAGCCGTTGCAGGTCATGCCATAGGGGTTGGCGACAATGACCTTGGCCGACTGCCCGGCGACTTCGGTATAGCCACGCAGCTGGCTGGGGTTGCCGCCGGTGACTTCGTTGAGAATGACGTTGGCCGCGGAGCCCGCCAGATTGGGGTTGCCAACGATGAGGCCACCCAGCTGAGTGCTTTGGGTGCGGCTGGTGGCGTTATTGAGGATCACGCCCTGGCTGCCGACGTTGTAATCCTTGTACTGGTTGTGGGACAGACCGGTCGCATTGGGGGTAGCAATGTTGACGATCGGCACACCGTTGCCGGCCTGTTGCAGGCTGGTGCCTGGACCACTGACCACGATGCCTTCGGCTTGCGCCCACAGCGGTTGCCAGAACATGACGTTGGCCAGCAGCAACGCCAGCGCGCGCTTGGGCAGGCCGCAGAATTGCTCACGGGGCTGAATCCGGGCCGAAGTTTGTCGGGCCAGAAAAGCGAACTGGCGAACGTCCATGTCGATTACCTACTGAAACGTGAAATCAGAGAAAGAGGTCGAGGCGAAAGTAGATCGGGGTTTCGCGATCGCTCAGCGCGTCGGGGCGTTCCAGCGAATGAGCGAAAGTCACCGACGTCGCGAAATGCTGACCGCGAGCGAACAGCTCGACTGAGTTACTGGACACGCGACCATGCTGGTCGCCGTTGTAGCGATCACCCCGGATCACGCCTTGGTCGTATCCCAGGCCGATGCCGTATTCATAGAAGACCGAGCGCAACCAGCCGAGATTGACCGGACGCGTCCAGCGCAGGTCACTGCGCCAATAACCGCCGCTGTCGCCGGACAGGTTCTGGTCCTTGATGCCGCGCATCGACGACTGTCCGCTCAAGCTCATGCGTTGCGGGCTGAACAACACATCTCCACTGCGCTGCTCGGTGGCCAGGCTGGTGAAGCTGAACGTTTCGCCCCACAGGTTGAAACCCTGCAGGTAACTCACGGTGGCGGTGTATTTGCGATAGCGGTCGTTGGGGTCGCCGTGCTGTTCGACCTTGCGACTCTGCGCATCGAAAGCGCCGATGCCTTGCTGCATGCCCAGATCGAGGTTGACGAACGCATTGCCGATACGACGGCCATGGTTGACGCCAAACTGGGCTTCACTGATGCGGTTGCTGCTGACTTCCAGGCGGTTGCCGTCCAAGTAGTTGTTGCCGCGCAGGTAGGCCAGGCCGCCGTTGATCGACGTTTTGCTGACCGAGTCGCGATGTATCACGCGCTCGGCACGAAACTGATGGTTCTGGCTATCGCCAGTTTGCTTGAAGGCAAAACCGTTGCCGTACGCCTGCGAACCGTACTCACTCTGGCTATAGGCATAATTGAAGTTCCACCAGCCCCAGGGCACGTTGTAGTACGCCGTGGTGCTTTTGGAGCTGCGGTGATGGTCACTGACGGCATCATGGCTGCCGCGCAATACCAGCTGATCGGCCAGACCCAAGGGGCTGTCCCAATCAAGACCTGCCCCCCACTGCTGCTGACCGGTGCTGCGCTGGCCATCGTTATTGCGCGACAGCGAAGCACGCCAAGGCTTTTGTGCAGCATTCCTGACCAGCACGGTACTGCCCCCCACCGCCTCGCCAGGCGCCAGCTCCATTTGCGCACCGTTGGACGGCAGGCGATTGAGCTGGTCGACCAATTGCTCGACTTCGCGCAAATTGAGCAGCTCGCCTACATGGCCCGGAAAAGCCATGTTCACTTCCCGTGGCGATAACCCGCTGTCATCGGCAGGTCGAATGCCTTCCAGGCGGCCTTCAACCACTTGAAGCGTGAGGATGCCGGTCGACAGGTCCTGTTGCGGCAGGTAGGCACGACTGGTGACCAGGCCCAGTTGCAGATAGCGATCGGTGACGCCCCCCTAGCAACTCGTTGAGTTGCTTAACACCCAGGCATTGGCCCAGGTAGGGCTGCACGAGCTCAGTTCTTTGAGCGGGGCCGAGGGTGTCGGCGCCCTGGATGTCGATACGCTGGATAGTGAAGCAGCGGGCGTCCTCCATGGCTGCAGGCGCAGAAGGGCGGGCCTGCTCGCCGGGAAGCTTCTTGAGCTCCTCGAGCCGCTGCCGCTGCTCCTGTAATAGGCGATCTTGACGGTCGCGAATGAAGTCCTGCTCGCCCGGGGTAGTGGCAGCAGCGAAGGCCTGAGTTACAAAGAAAATGCAGGCTACGGAGTACCAATTTATATAGCGCGCTGCTATTACCCACATATTCAATCCCTGATACCGGAGCGGTTTTGTATCTGCTCAATGCGGCGGGATGATATTTAGCCATCAAATTCACGTCAAAGATCAAATGTGTCCATTTTCGACAGCACGTGGACTCTTTGAGACTTTTAGACACAACTTGATTTATCGCTATGATTTTCTAGATAGTTAGCTAGCAGCACGCTCAGGGCCAATATTATCTACTTACTATTTAAATCAGTAACTTAGCTCAATTTAGTGCACTTAGCCCGTTCGACTGCCGGTGATTCAAGGCTTGAACATTTCCCTACCCATTCGTAGGCAAAGTCTTATAGACAGCGTTTTATAGTTCTGACCGATGCAATAGAGTTGGCCGATCTTTGCAACCTCGACAAGTACAGGGCCGAAATTTCCTAAACAAGTCCAAATTTTATAATAATGAATTTTAACAAGTGGTGTTAAGCATGCAGCCAGCCAAATCACAATGAGAACTTCGGCTCGTCGACGCATTGTTGCGTTCACCTTCCTAGCTGATCCGGACCGATGTGAAGCGACGCTTCAGGTATCAACGTTGCGGCTTGGCAAGGGTTTCTCTACATTCTCCAGATGATCTTCGAGTACCTCGGTTCCCTCTCGCGAAAGAGACGCAGAAAAATGGACCTCACTACCCTCCTCCTTTTCATCCCCGCCTGCTTCGCCCTGAACATGGCTCCAGGCCCCAACAACCTGTTGTCCATCAACAACGCCGCCCATCAAGGCTACAGGGCCGCGTGCCTGGCCGGGTTCGGGCGGCTGGTGGCATTCAGTGTGATGATTGCACTGGCGGCCATGGGGCTGGCGGCGGTGTTGTTCGCATCCGAATGGTTGTTTCTGGCCATCAAGACGGTGGGCGCGCTCTACCTGCTGTGGCTGGCGTGGAGCCTGTGGACCGGCGAGCCCGTCGACATGGCAGGGGACTCCACGGCCGGTGGTACCGACCTGTGGCGGATGCTGCGCCGCGAGTTCCTGATCGCCGCGGGTAACCCCAAGGCGATCCTGATATTCACCGCGTTCCTGCCGCAGTTCGTCGATCCGCAACAACCCGTAGGCGCCCAGTTTGCGGTGCTCGGCGCGCTGTTTCTGGTTTTGGAATGGGTCGCCGTAGCTCTGTATGCGTACCTGGGCGTAAACCTCAAACGCTGGCTGAATACGGTGCAGGCCAAGCGCCGCTTCAACCGGGCCTGTGGGGGGTTGCTAGGCTTGGCAGGCGTTGGCCTGCTGTTTGCCCGTCGCGGGCATGCCTGAAGCCTGAAGTGCCAGCATTGGCCTGTAGCAACTGGTAACGTGCATTCGTTAGCGCACAACGAACCTTGTTGCCAGACCGGCGTCCGACCTAGGCACGCCCATCGCTTGAGGTCCGCCTGTGAAAGAAGCCATCGCCAAGAAATACCGTTTGATGATCAAGACCATGGGCTATGTCGGCTGGTCGTTGTTCTGGCTGCTGCTGTGGGATATCGCGGTCACCGTCGACTTCATGCTGTTCCTCAATACCAAGCTGAGCCTGCCGATCATGCCGTTGACCCTGTTGGGCTCGGCGCTGATCGTATTGATCAGCTTCCGCAACAGCAGCGCGTACAACCGCTGGTGGGAAGCACGGACGCTGTGGGGATTGCTGGTCAATGCGTCGCGCAGCTATGCGCGCCAGGTGCTGACCCTGATCGACGACGAAGGTGATGACGTAAACCCGGTCAAGGCCACCTTGCTGCGGCGTCACGTGGCCTATGTGAACTGCCTGGCGGCACACGTGCGGCACATACCCTGCCCACCCGAAGTCGCGGCGTTCATCAGTGCCGAGGAGTTCGAGCGACGCGACAGCACCAACAACTTTTCCAACGACCTGTTGACCGGTTCTGCAGCGTTGATCACCCGCGAATACAAGGCCGGTCGCCTGGACAGCATTCGCTTGGCACGCCTGGAATCGACCATGGTGGACATTTCCAACTGCCAAGGTGGCATGGAGCGTATTGCCAACACGCCACTGCCCTACCCCTATGTCTACTTCCCTCGATTGTTCATCACCGTGTTCTGCCTGATCGTACCGATCGGCCTGGTGGATTCCCTGGAATGGTTCACGCCGCTGGCCTCTACCGTGGTCGGTTTCATGCTGTTGGCCATCGAGCGCATCGGCACCGACTTGCAGAGCCCGTTCAAGGTCAGTGAACATCAGATCCAGATGGACTCGCTGTGTGAGAACATCGAACGCAACCTGCAGTCGATGCAGCGCGACACGCAGGAAATGCGTTCCGCGTAGTCTGACGAACATCGGTGACCGTCGAGCGCTTCGCAACCCGAGCGCGTCGATTTCACAACTCACTTGGAAACCCCTCATGAAAGCCATCGCTTACACCCAGAACGGCACGGCGTCCGTGCTCACCGATATGCAACTGCCTGCGCCCACACCGGGCCCGCGTGATCTGCTGGTGCAGGTCCAGGCCGTTTCGGTCAATCCGGTGGATACCAAGGTGCGCAAAGGCGCCGCCGTCACCGAGCCGCGGGTACTGGGCTGGGATGCGGTCGGCACAGTCCAACAGGTGGGCGATCAGGTCAGCCTGTTCAAGGTCGGCGACAGCGTGTTCTACGCCGGCGCCATCGACCGCCCCGGCAGCAACAGCGAACTGCACCTGGTGGACGAGCGGATCGTCGGGCACAAGCCGCAAAGCCTGGACAACGCCCATGCCGCCGCCCTGCCGCTGACCTCGATCACTGCTTGGGAATTGCTGTTCGACCGCCTGGGCGTGCCCGAAGGCGGTGGCGAAGGCCAGAGCCTGCTGATCATCGGCGCGGCGGGTGGCGTTGGCTCGATCCTCACGCAATTGGCGCGCAAGCTGACCAAGCTGACCGTGATCGGCACGGCGTCGCGAGATGAAACACGTCAGTGGGTGACCGACCTGGGCGCTCACCATGTGATCGATCACAGCCAGCCGCTGGTGGCGCAGCTGGAAGCCATCGGTGTCGGCCAGATCGACCACGTGGCCAGCCTGACCCACACCGACACGCACTTCGAGCAACTGATCGAGGCCCTGCGCCCTCAGGGCCAACTGGCCTTGATCGACGACCCGAAGACCCTCGACGTGATGCCGATGAAGCGCAAGGCCCTGTCGCTGCACTGGGAGCTGATGTTCACCCGCTCGCTGTTCCAGACTCCGGACATGATCAAGCAGCACGAACTGCTCGAACGCGTGGCCGAACTGATCGACAGCGGCGTGTTGCGCACCACCCTGGGCGAGCACTACGGGGTGATCAACGCCGCCAATCTGATCCGCGCCCACGAGCTGATCGAAAGCGGCACGGCCAAGGGCAAGATCGTCCTGGAAGGCTTCTAAGCCTCAGCGTGCGCTCGGTACCTGCCGGGCGCTTTCCCAACCGCCACCCAGGGCCAGGAACAGGTTGATCTGCTCCATGGCCACCTGAGTGTTGGCTGCCGCCAGTTGTCCGCGCACATCGGTGTAGGTGCGCGTCGCCTGCAAGTCCGCCAGGAACGATGCACGCCCGGCACGGAAGAACTGATGGGTCTGGTCGGCCGCCTGCTGCGCCGATTGCTCGGCATCGGCCAGGGCATCACGGCGCTGCAGCAAGGCGGCGTATTGCGCCAGACCCGTCTGGGTCTCGCGGATGGCATTGAGCACCACACCATCGAAATTGGCCAACGCGGCCTGGGTCGAGGCTTCGGTCTCGCGAATCCGCGCCCGCGCGCCATTGGTGGGCACGTTCCAGTTGATCAGCGGGCCGATGCCCCAGCGATTGGTAGCCGGATGCCCGAGGTCGTCGAGAATACCCACCGTGCCGACCGTGGCGCCGATGCTGATGTCCGGGTACAGCTGACCCGTGGCCACGCCGATATTGGCGGTGGCCGCCGCCAAACGGCGTTCGGCCTGGCGAATGTCGGGACGACGCTTGAGCAGCGCGGCGCCATCGCCCACTGGCATCAATTGATTGATACGCGGCAGCTCGGCGCAGTTGGCCACGTCGGCAGGCAGCTGTGCGACCGGCGTGGCCAGCAGCATCGATAATTTATACAAGCCAGCCTGGCGCGAGGCCTGGTAACGCGGCAACTCCGCGCCTAGGGACTTGTACTGAGTTTCGGAACGCGTGACCTGGGTTTCGTCGCCACGGCCGGCATCGCGCAGGCGCTGGGTCAGTTGCACGCCTTCCTGCTGCAGTTCGAGTGAATGCCGGGCAATCTCGTATTCCTCGTTGGCCGCGCACACTTGGGTATAGGCGCGCACCACATCGGCGACCACGGTGATGCGTGCGGTGTCGGCGGCGGCCTGGGTGGCGTCGGCACTGGCACGCGCCGCTTCGATGCCGCGCTTGAGCGTGCCCCATAAATCGAATTGGTAGGACAAATTGAGCGAAGCGCTGCCCAGGTTATCCACAGGCAGTTTCTCGGTCATCAGGAAGGCTTCGCCTGACTCCTGCAAACGCTGCGCCTCGGCCTTGGCGTTGAAATCGAACCCGCCTTCGGCCTGGGCCTGCTCGATCTGCGCGCGGGAGCGAGCGATATTGGCCGCGGCCACGCGCAGGTCGGTGTTCGACGCCATGGCCTGGCGCACCAACGCATCCAGGCGCGGATCGTGGTACAGCTTCCACCAATCCTGCGGGACCGGCGCCGAGACCACGTTACTGTCGCCTTCGGCGAGCGAGCCCTGCAAGTCGGCTCGATTGAGCGCCGCTTCCTGAGGGGTATGGTAATCGGGCCCGACCATCTGGCAGGCCGACAACAGCAGCGCCGCCGCGAGGCCGGAAAGACGCAGGGCCTTGCTCATTGCGCCGCTCCCGCTACCACACCGTCTTCGATGATCGACACCGTGGCCGTGCGGCCGGCGATCAGGCGATAGCCTTCGGGCAGATTTTCGAAGGCAATGCGCACGGGAATCCGCTGCGCCAGGCGCACCCAGCTGAAGGCCGGGTTGACGTTGGGCAGCAGGTTGCTGCCACTGCTGCGATCGCGGTCTTCGATGCCGGCCGAGATGCTCTGCACCCGGCCCTGCAGACGCGTGTTGTCGCCCATCATGCGAATGTCCACGGCCTGGCCGACGTGAATCACGCCCAGTTTGGTTTCCTCGAAATAGCCATCGATATGGAACGAGGTGCCATCCACCACGGCCAGCACGGCGCGGCCTGCGGTGACGAACTCGCGCGGGCGTGGCGCGCGGTCGTTGATGAAACCGTCCACCGGGCTGCGGATCACCGAGCGATCGAGGTTCAGTTGCGCGGCATCCACGGCGACCTGGGCTTCGGACAACGCAGCCAGGGCACGCAATTGCCGCGACTGGCTCTCTTCGAGCTGCTCGCGGGCGACCAGGTTGCCCAGGCCACGGTTGCGCCGCAGTTCGCGCTCGGACTGGGCCAGGGTTTCCTTGCGCTCGGCCATGCTCGCCTGGGCCTGACGCAGGGCCAGGCGGAAGCGATCCTGATCGATGGTGAACAGCACGTCTCCGGCCTTGATCGGCTGGTTGTCGTGCACGTTGACGTGCTCGATCAGGCCGGACACATCCGGCGCAATCTGGATGATGTCGGCGCGGACATGGCCGTCACGGGTCCAGGGCGCATACATGTAGTACATCACCATGCGCCAGACGATGAACGCCGCCAGGCACACGAACAGCAGGGTCAAGACCAGGCGGCCAAAGGTGAGGATCGGTTTTTTCATAGCATCAGGCTTCGACAGATGGCGTCCACCGCGCCGAGCAGCACAGCGTAGAGAGCGACGTTGAAAAGAGCCCGGTGCCAGACCAGGCGGTAGAAATGCAGGCGGTTGAGCACGCCATGCAGCAACAGAAACAGGCCGTAGGTGAACACCATCATCACCAGGACGGTGGGCAGGAAGATCCCGCTGATATCCAGTTCGCCAATCACAGCGGTGCTCCATCGATGCCATGCGGCAGTTGTTCGGCGGCCTCGCCCGCTTCGGTGACCACTTCAGCACCCGGCAGCAATGCCAGGCGCAGGCCGCTCAAGGCATGCAGCAGATGCTCGCGGGCTTCTTCGGCCTCGGCCATGGCCTGCACGGTCAAGCCACGGCGCGCGCGGTCCATGGTCATGAGCAGACCCATGGGCGCAGGCAGGCGTTCACTGGCCTGGCGACAGGCTTGGAAATACTGCCCCACTTCACCGATCACCTGGCGCAGCAACGGCTGCACGGCGAGTGGCACACGCGGGCTGTAGGCCTGCATGTCGAGCAGGTTCAGCGCCACGCGGACATCGCGCAGTGCCGCGCTGGTGTCCTGCCCGGTCATGTTCAGGCGTGGCAGGTGCTGCATCAGCCGGTCGAGCATCTGCACGCCCATCGCGCGTTGTTCGGCCAGGCTCGCCGGGCGGGTGATATGCACCACGTCGCGCCAGCTGAACCGGGTCAGGCGCTTGGCCGCCAGCTCCACGCCGAAGGGCCGCACCACCAGCGTCCAGACGAAGGCGAACAACAGGCCCACCGGACCGGCCAGGTTGCTGTTGGCGAAATTCATGAAGTCCGCGTCGTAGGCGCCTTGGATGCTGATGAAGGACGAGGTGTTGACGATGGTCAACAAGGTGCCGAGGAAAAACCGCGGCTGCACGGTCAAGGTACCGACGACGATGAAGGGCACCGAGAAGGCCAGCACCAGCATCGGAAAGTCGTGCAGGTTGGGTAGCACCAGAAACAGGTAGAGGCTAGCGAACACCACTGACATGACGGTCCAGAAGAAGAACCGATAGATCTGCGGTGCCGGGTCGTCCATGGCGGCGAAGAAGCTGCACGCCACGGCGGCCAGGATCACGGCGCTGGCGCCATCGGTCCAGCCCAGCAAAATCCACAGCACCGAGGCAACGATGATCGCAGTGACCGTGGAGAACACCGAATACAACATCAAGCCGCGGTCCAGGAACGGCTTGAGCCGACCCAACCGCCAGTGCCGGTAGACCGCTCGCCACGGCAGGCGGCTGTCGGTCTTGATCGCCAGTTCCAGGCTGCGCAGGTCCTGCCACAGGTCGACCCATTCGCCCAGCCGGTACACTGCGTTGGAGAACAGCAACTCGCGGCGGTCGTCCAATTGCTCGGGGCTTGGCCGCAGGGCGTACAGCTCATCGCGCAGCGCTTGCCAGCGGGCCTGATCGGGATCGTCCACGCTGTCCTTGAGCCATTGCCGGGCCGATGCCATGACCGGCGCCAGACGCGCCACCAGTTCGGGGGTACGGCGCTCGATGGCGAACAGGGCATCGTCCAGGGCATCGATAACCGGCAGCAGATGGATCATGCGCCCGCGCAGTTCCCTGGCATTGCGCACCAGCTGTGGTCGCGCCCCTTCGTGGGGAAGCTGGCCGATCATCATTTCCAGCGAGTTGAAGGTGCCGACCATGGCCGAACGCAAGGGGCCGACTACGTCGCCTTTGACGTCCCGCGCCATGAAGCGGTCGCTGTAGCCGGCCGCGTCCTCGAACCATTTGCCGGCAGCGCCGACGAACACCGGAGTAAGCCGGCGCGGCCAGAACATCGCGCCCACCACCGCGGCGCAGACGATGCCCAGGCAGATCTCCTGGAAGCGCGAGCTGGCGATGTCGAACACCGCCGTAGGGTTGTCCACCACCGGCAGGGCGATCAGCGGCAAAGTGTAGCCCGACAGCATGAAGGCGTAGCTGTTGGCGGTACGCAGGTGCAACGACAGGTACAGCAACGTGCCGGTCCACAGGGCAATCACAGTAGCCAACAGAAATGGCGTCTGCACGAACAGCGGCACGAACAGCACGGCCGCAGCGGCACCGGTGAACGTCCCCACCGCGCGGTACACCGCCTTGGAACTGGTCGGGCCAACGAACGGGCTGGAGACGATGTAGACGGTCGCCATCGCCCAGTACGGACGCGGCATCTGCAGGATCATGGCGATGTACAAGGCGATCATCGAGGCGGCGAAGGTGCGTACGCCGTAGAACCAGTCCCGGGCTGGGGGCACATCGCTGAAAAAGCCTTTCACGGGTAATCACCCGGCGCGCCCTGTCCCGCTTCCTCGAATGCCCGTACCACGCGCAATGCCGCTTCCAGGTCCGCCGGAGCGATGTCCTTGAGCACTTCGCGACGCAGGCGCACCAATTCACCCTCGATGGACTCGGCCAAAGTGCGGCCGCTGGGGGTCAGGCTCAAGGCCTTGGCGCGACGGTCGGTGGGGTCTTCGCTTCGCACCACGAAACCGGCGCTGCACAGTTGGTCGAGCAGGCGGACCAGCGATGGGCTTTCCAGACCGGCCGCCTGGGCCACCGTGACCTGCCGTACGCCGTCGCCCAGGCGCACGATCAGCAACAGGGGCACGGCACAGGCTTCGGACACGCCATAGTTGGCCAAGGTGGCCTGACAGATGCGCCGCCAGTGGCGCGAGGCAACCACCATGCCGCTGCTGATGTTCAGCTGGAGCTTGTCGATGTTCATCGGGAAGGTGCGAATATTCATAGTTTGCTAACTATCTATATTCGCGGAACGGAAACATTTCGTCAAGAATGCCCGACCGAATGCAATCCCCTGTAGGAGCGGTCATCGGCCGCGAAAAACGCACCGCAGGGCGTCAGACACACCCCACGAGCCGTTCGCGGCCACGGACCGCTCCTACAATGGAACGTGAGCGACCGCGACGCGTGAATCCCTACCGCTCGTGCAACGCCTCGGCGCGGGACTTGATGATCGGCTTGAGCAGGTAGCTCAGGATGCTCTTCTTGCCGGTAATGATGTCCACCGACGCCACCATGCCCGGGATGATCAGCAAAGGCTTCTCATCGGAGCCCAAGTGGCTCTTGTTGGTCCGCAGCTTGATCAGATAGAAGGTGTTCTTCTTCTCTTCATCCTGCACAGTGTCGGCGCCGATCTGTTCGAGCGTGCCTTCCAGCCCGCCGTAGATGGTGTAGTCATAGGCCGTGAACTTGATCATCGCCTTCTGCCCCGGATGCAGGAACGCGATGTCCTGCGGACGAATCCGCGCCTCCACCAGCAGGCTGTCATCCAACGGCACGATCTCGGCCATGTCACTGCCCGGCTGGATCACTCCGCCGACCGTATTGACCAGCACCTGCTTGACGATCCCGCGCACCGGCGAGGTCACCATGGTACGGCTCACCCGATCCTCCAGTCCCTTGGCCGTGGCCTGGGTCTTGGCCAGATCGGTGCGCGCCTCGTTCAATTGGGTCAGCGCCTCACTGCGGAACTTGCCGCGGGTCTCGTCGATCTTGCGCTGCACCTCGCCAATCGCCGCCTGTGCACGCGGCACCGCCAGCGTGGTGCCGTCGAGCATGCCGCGGGTTTCCACTTCCGAACGGCGCAGACGCAGCACCTCGACCGGCGAAATCGCACCCCTGGCCACCAACGGCTCCGACATGCTGATCTCCTGGCGCAGCAGGTTCAGACTGTTGCGGTACTGCTCGGCCTTGGAAGTGAACTCGCGCAGCTCCTGCTGGCGCTGCACCAGTTGCTGCTGCAAGCCGCCGATTTCATCGGCCAACTGCTGGCGACGGCTCATGTACAGCGACTCTTCGTTGGCCGCCTGGTTGGGCACCGACTTGCGCGCCTGGGCGGTAATGTTCAGCGGCCGGTTTTCCACCTCGGCACTCAGGCGCTCCACCCGCAGCTCCATGGCCACCCGATCCGCTTCGGTTTCACCAACGTTGGACGCAAAGCGCGTGTCGTCCAGACGAATCAGCGGTGCGCCCGCCTCGACGATCTGCCCTTCCTTGACGTAGATCTGGGCAACGATGCCGCCTTCCAGGTTCTGGATCTTCTGGATGCGCGAAGAAGGAATCGCCTTGCCGTCGCCTTTGGTCACCTCGTCGATCACCGCGAAGTGCGCCCAGGTGAGCAGAAACACGAAGAAAGCGATCACACCCCAGATGGTCAAGCGCACAATGCGCGGCGCATCGTCGATCAGCGCTTTCTCGACCTCGGGCAAAGGCTGGCCGTCCAGGGAATCGGAGCCTTTGAAATAGCGTACGAGGGAATTCTTGAAGCCGCCGGAAGAGGATTTAAGCAACACTGATCTGCCCCTTCTTCAATGCTTCCATGACAGCAGCCTTCGGCCCGTCTGCCAGAATCTGCCCACGGTCGATCACCAACAGGCGGTCGACCAGGCTCAGCAGCGAAGCACGGTGGGTAACCAGAATCACGGTCTTGTTCTCGATGACGGCTTGCAGGCGCGCTTTCAGGCGTTCCTCGCCGGTGTTGTCCATGGCGCTGGTCGGTTCGTCCAGCAAGAGAATCGGCGGGTTGAGCAACAGCGCCCGCGCCAGCGCCACGTTCTGCCGCTGGCCGCCAGACAGGTTCTGTCCGCGCTCGCCCACTTGCAGTTCATAGCCTTGCGGATGCAGCCGGGCGAATTCGTGTACCCCGGCAAGCTCGGCGGCCTGCAGGACCATTTCGTCATCGACGTAGCGCGCACCCGAGACCAGGTTGTCCCGCAGCGTACCGGACAACAGCTGGATGTCCTGCGGCACGTAACCCATGTTGTGGCGCAACTCGCTGACGTCGATCTGGCGAATGTCCACGCCATCGACCAGCAGCGAGCCGGCATCGGGCTGATACAACCCCACCAGCAGCTTGGCCAGCGAGCTCTTGCCCGAGCCACTGCGGCCAATGATGCCGATCTTCTCACCGGGGCGCACGCTCAGGTTGATCCCGTGCAGGGCCTGGTTCTGCTGGTTCGGGTAGGTGAAGTCGACGTTGCGAAACTCCATCGCGCCCTGCAGCACCTGGCGGCTCAACGGGCGCTCGTCGAAATTGCGCTCCTGGGGCAGCTCCATCATCTGGTCGACCGACACCATGGTCACCTTGGCCTGCTGGTAGCGGGTGAGCAGGCCGGACAACTGCGCCAGTGGCGCCAGCGCACGACCACTCAACATGTAGCAGGCCACCAGGCCGCCCATGCTCAGGTTGCCTTCGATGATCTGGTAGACACCGAAGATGATGATCGCCACGCCGGCCAGTTGCTGGATCAGCAAGGTGATGTTCATCGACAGGCTGGACAGGGTCTTGACCCGCAATTCCAGGCGGCTGAGCGTACCGATGGTCTGCTCCCACTGGTACTGGCGCTCGCTTTCGGCGTTGTTGGTCTTGACCCCATCGAGGCCGCCCAGGGTTTCGATCAGGCTCGACTGACGCTCGGCGGCCAGCGCCATGGTTCTTTCCAGCGTCTTGGTCAGGGGTTTCTGCAGGAAATAGCCGATACCCAGCGCCAACGGAAACGCGACCACCGGAATCCACACCAGATGCCCACCCAGCAAGGCGATGACCAACAGGATGAGAATCGTGAATGGCAGGTCGATCAGGCTGGTCAGGGTCAGCGACGTGAGGAAGTCCCGCATGCCCTGGAATTCGTGAATGTTCTGCGCGTAACTGCCCACCCGTGCCGGACGGCTTTTCATCGACATGCCGACGATGCGCTCGAACAACGTGGCCGAGATGATCAGGTCGGTCTTCTTGCCGGCCAGGTCCAGGCACAGGCTGCGCAGGCCCTTGAGCAACAGGTCGAACAGGTAGGCACCGCAGATACCCACCGCCAGCACCCACAGGGTCGCGGTGGCCTGGTTGGGCACGACGCGGTCGTACACGTTCATCACGAACAGGGGTGCGGCCAAGGCGATGATATTGATCACCAGGCTGGCCGCGATGGCGTCGGCATACAGCCAGCGCGAGCGCTTGAGGGTGTCGCGGAACCAGGAATGGGCACGCGGGATCAGCGAGCCGTTGGTGACGTCGAACTTGTGCTGCGGCTGGGCGAAGAACACCCGTCCCGTGAAGTCCTGAACCAGCACCTCACGCGCCACGCGCACTTCGCCGCCATCGCTTTCGCTGAGCAGCAAACGCGCGGTATCGCCTTCCCAGCCCAGCAGCACGGCGCAGCGTGCGTCCTTGAGCATCAGCATGGCTGGCAGGGCGATGGAAGGAATCTGTTCCAGCTTGCGTTGCAGCACCCGCCCCTGCAGGCCGGCGCGAGCAGCGGCGCGCGGCAGCAGGTCGGCGGTCAGGCGTTGCGAAGGCAGCGGCAGGCCCGTGGTCAGCATGGCTCGGCTGGCGGGTTTGTGATGCAGCGAGCACAGGGTCAGCAGGCCGTCGAGCAACGGATCGTCATGCTGGCTGCGTGGGTCCTGGCTGAGTAGTACCGAACTTAATTCCGAATCCACGCTGACACTCTCTTATCGCTCATTGAACACCTCGATCCCTGTGGAATCAGTTCATCTCGCCGAATCTTGCGGCGGTTTGGGTTGTATTTGCACAAGGGATGCCAGCGTACACGCTGGTCGCTGGCTTCGCATGAGCTCGTTTGGCGAACGGATGCACGGTGACGCGAGCAATCCTGGTAGCCGACGGCTGTGTTTCACGGCTGACTCAGCCTGACCCTGCACGCATCCATTTCGCCAATCAACGGTCAGTGGCACTTCGCTGTATTGCGCCCTGAGTAAAAAAATTTTCAATGAACACAAAGAGTTAACCGTTATTAGTTGCGCACTAACAATTACGAACTTTCCGTTGCCATGTTTGTCCATCGGTCGATGTTGTCTATTCGACATATACCGACAAGCCTGCGCTCGCCTTTATTCAAATCGATGACTCGTTCTCCACACCCAAGGCCACGGTCCTCGCATCCACGGGGTACGCGGTGTGCAGGCTCGGCCTGGCAGGGTTTGTGCTAGGTTCGGCTTTCCTGCAAGCCACTCATTGCGAACATTTCTCGGGATCTGTCTCGGATATCCCCGATGCGACTTTTTTTGTCACATTCGTCGGCGAAAAACGTCAGTCGTGGTCGTCTTGGCGTCAATGAACTCACACTGTTGAAGCGTTTTGCATACCCGAGAAATATCAATGTGACATTACACAATGGATTGTTTAGGATGGCGCCAAATAGGTCAATACATTGTCAGAAAGTTCATTTTTGCGGATTTTAGACAATAGTTTGGCGCCAATATTACAGCATAAAATACGTACCGAATGCCCGTCGCCATCACTGGTGATGTTCAGGCACCGTACCAAACGAATGGTCACCCCGGAGAGTCCCCCACATGAGCAGTGTTGTTGCCATCGTCAAAAGCATTGTTGGCCAAGTATTCGCAGTATCCCCAGAGGGGATTCGCCGTGTGCTCATCGAAGGGGATCGGCTGTTCGCCGGGGAGCAGGTCGTTACCGGTGCGGCAGGTGCCGTCACCCTGGCCCTGGCCGATGGCCGTACCATCGACCTGGGGCGCGACACACAGTGGAGCGCCAACACGCCCGACTCCAGCACTGACCTGAGTGCTGCCACCGCGCAGGCGGCACCTTCGGTAGAGGAATTGCAGCAGGCCATCGCGGCCGGCGCCGACCCTACCCAGGATCTGGAAGCCACCGCCGCAGGCCCGGGTGCGAACGACACCGGTGGTGACGGCGGCGGCAGCCACAGCTTCGTCCTGCTCAGTGAAACGGCGGGCGAAGTCGACCCTACCGTCGGCTACCCTACCGAAGGCCCGAATGGCGCCGCCGCTCAGAACACGCGCGAGATCGAGGGCGATACCAACCCGATCAACGCCGACACCGGTGACGATGGCGTGGTCCAGCGCACCGCCACACTGACCGTGACGGCAACGACCGCCATCACCGAAGCCGGCGGCGTGATCACCTACACCGCCACCGTGACCCAGGCACCTTCCGCCGACCTGACCGTCAACCTGTCCAACGGCCAATCGGTGCTCATCCCCGCAGGCCAGACCACAGGTGCCGTCAACGTCACCGTGCCGGACACCAACACACCGTATATCGACCCGTCGCAGATTTCCGTAGTGGTCACCGGCACGACCGGCGGTGGCGACCTTGTGGTCACGACTGATCCGACCCCAGCCGTCACCCGTGTCGACGACACTATCGACGTCACTACCGTGACCCTGATCGTAGGTAACAACCCGGTCACCGAAGGCACAACGATCACCTACACCGCCGTGCTCACCAACCCGGCGCAGACGCCGGTGACCGTGACTCTGTCCAACGGCTCCACCATCACCATCCCGGCAGGCCAGTCCTCGGGATCGGTCGACGTGGCGGCACCGGCCAATGACGTCTACAACAATCCAACGACCATCAACACCACCATCACCGGCGCCACCGGTGGCAACTTCGAAAGCCTGGTGCCGAGCACGGCGCCTGCGGTGGTCAACATCGTCGACTCGATCGACACCACGACCGTCGTCCTGACCGCTACCGTCCCTGCGGGCGGCGCCCTGGAAAACGGCACCATCGTCTACACCGCTACCATCGGCGCGCCAGTGACCGGCTCGCCTGTCGTCGTGACCCTGTCGAACAACCAGACCATCACCATTGGTGTAGGCGAAACCAGCGGTTCGGTTTCTTTCCCTCTGGGCAACGACGTCTATAACGGCGCTGATACCGTCAGCACGGCCATCACCGGCGTAACCGGTGGCAACTACGAGCAGCTGACTCCGAACACCACTCCAGTAGTAACGCCAGTCGGCGACAGCATCGACGTCACCAACGTCGTCCTGACCGCTACCGTCCCCGCGGGCGGCGCCCTGGAAAACGGCACCATCCTCTACACCGCCACCGTTGGCGCTCCAGTCACCGGCTCGCCTGTTGTCGTGACCCTGTCCAACAACCAGACCATCACCATCGCCGTGGGTGAAACCAGCGGCACCGTTTCCTTCGCTTTGGGCAACGATGTCTACAACGGTGCCGATACCATCAGCACCGCGATCACTGGCGTCACCGGTGGTAACTTCGAGCAACTGACTCCGATCACCACTCCGGTCGTAACGCCAGTCGGTGACAGCATCGACGTCACCAACGTTGTGTTGACCGCCACCGTCCCTGCGGGCGGCGCCCTGGAAAACGGTGCCATCCTCTACACCGCTACCGTCGGCGCACCAGTGACTGGCTCGCCCGTTGTCGTGACTCTGTCGAACAACCAGATCATCACCATCGCCGTGGGCGAAACCAGCGGCACGGTTTCCTTCGTTTTGGGCAACGACGTCTACAATGGCGCTGATACCATCAGCACCGCAATTACCGGCGTTACCGGTGGTGATTTCGAGCAACTGACTCCAATCACCACCCCAGTCGTAACCCCAGTCGGCGACAGCATCGACGTCACCAACGTTGTCCTGACCGCCACCGTCCCCGCGGGCGGCGCCCTGGAAAACGGCACTATTCTCTACACCGCCACTGTTGGCGCACCAGTGACTGGCTCGCCTGTTGTCGTGACTCTGTCGAACAACCAGATCATCACCATCGCCGTGGGCGAAACCAGCGGCACGGTTTCCTTCGCCTTGGGCAACGACGTCTACAATGGCGCTGATACCATCAGCACCGCAATTACCGGCGTTACCGGTGGTGATTTCGAGCAACTGACTCCAATCACCACCCCAGTCGTAACCCCAGTCGGCGACAGCATCGACGTCACCAACGTTGTCCTGACCGCCACCGTCCCCGCGGGCGGCGCCTTGGAAAACGGCACTATTCTCTACACCGCCACTGTTGGCGCACCAGTGACTGGCTCGCCTGTTGTCGTGACTCTGTCAAACAACCAGACCATCACCATTGGTGTGGGCGAAACCAGCGGTTCGGTTTCTTTCCCTCTGGGTAACGATGTCTACAACGGCGCTGATACCGTCAGCACGGCCATCACCGGCGTAACCGGTGGCAACTACGAGCAACTGACTCCGATCACCACGCCGGTCGTGACTCCAGTCGGCGACAGCATCGACGTCACCAACGTCGTCCTGACCGCTACCGTCCCTGCGGGCGGCGCCCTGGAAAACGGCACTATCCTGTACACCGCCACTGTCGGTGCTCCGGTCACCGGCTCGCCGGTTGTCGTGACCCTGTCGAACAACCAGACCATTACCATCGCAGTAGGCGAAACCAGCGGCACCGTTTCCTTCGCCTTGGGCAACGACGTCTACAACGGTGCCGACACCATCAGCACCGCGATCACCGGCGTAACCGGTGGCAACTACGAGCAGCTGACTCCGATCACCACACCGGTAGTAACGCCAGTCGGCGACAGCATCGACGTCACCAACGTCGTCCTGACCGCTACCGTCCCTGCGGGCGGCGCCCTGGAAAACGGCACTATTCTCTACACCGCCACCGTTGGCGCGACAGTGACCAATTCCCCTGTCGTCGTCACTCTGTCGAACGGCCAGACCATTACCATCGCCGTTGGCGAAACCAGCGGCACTGTTTCGTACGCGCTGGGTAACGACGTCTACATAGGTGCCGATACGGTCAGCACTGCGATCACCGGCGTAACAGGTGGCAATTTCGAGCAGCTCACGCCGATCACCACGCCAGTCGTGACCCCGGTCGGCGATGTCATCGATGTCACCACCATCGGCCTCACCGGCGATGCGTCGGTCACCGAAGGCCAGTCGGCTACCTACACCCTGACATTGAGCAACCCAACCAATGTCGACACGCAGATCACCCTGAACCTGACCTACGGCGGCAGCGCTTCGCGCAGCGACTTCCAGGGGCCGGACACCATCACCGTGACCATCCCACGCGGTCAGACCAGCGTTCAGTTCCAGTTGCCGATCCTCGATGACAGCCTGGTAGAGGGCCGCGAGAACGTCGTGGTGACCATCGCTACGCCAACCGGCGACAACTTCGAAAGCCTGGTGGTCGATCCACAGGCCTCCAGTGTCGACACCACCATCATCGACAACGATGCGCCCGTGGTCGGCGACAACGACGGCGTGCCGGGCAATAAACTGACCGGTACCGAAGACACCGTACTGGCACTGGACTGGGCCTCGTTCAACATCCAGCCAACCGCCAACCCCAACCTCGATGTGGGGATCAAGTTCACCAGCCTTCCGGCGAACGGCTCGCTGCAGTTCAACGACGGCACGGGCTGGAGAGACCTGACCCAGGCCGATCTGGGCACCACGTTCAGCAAGGCTCAAATCGACGCGGGCACACTGCGCTTCGTCCCGGTCGCCGATGAGTCGGGCAGCGATGCCTACAACAACGGTGGCACGGGCGACCAGCGCAGCGATTACGCCAACTTCACCTTCACCCCGACGGTCGACGCACTGGTGGGCAAGCCGGGCACCGTGGTCATCGACATCAAGCCAGTGGCTGACGTCCCCGTGCTGTCCGTGGCCCAGACGATCTCCGGCCTGATCAAGTACACCTACACCGACCTGCAAGGCCTTGGCACCAACGGTGAAGGCGCTGATCCTGCGTTGATCAAGTCCACCATCGAAGCCGCCGGCAGCCGTCCGGGCGTCGTCATCTCCGACGTGGGTGACTCGAACGTTGTGCAGGGCACCGGTACCAAAGTCACCGGCCTGATCTTCCTCGAAGCTGGCAAGACCTACACCTTCAGCGGCAAGGCCGACGACGGTCTGTTGATCAACGTTGGCGGCAAGGACCTGGATGGCGCGCACTGGGGCGCTGGCATCGACCCCACCTCGGGCGACTACACCGGCAGCATCACGCCGACCGAAACCGGCTACTACAGCATCGACCTGTATCACTACAACCAGAACGGCCCAGGCTTCTACAACCTGAACCTCTCGGTGGATCAGGGTCCGGCGACGTCGATCGGTGCGAGCGGCGTGCCGCTCTACAGTGATATCAGCGAAGTCATCAACCAGGGCATCGATGTCGTCCCGCACGTCGACGCCAACGGCGACGGCTACTACGCCGGCTACGAACTGAACCACGGTGCCGAAGACACGGCGATCCAGCTCAGCTCCATCGTCGTTTCGTTCGGCGACACGCTGGATGGTTCCGAACAGCACGTGCTGCAGATCAGCGGTATTCCAGTGGGTGCGGTGCTGCGTGACGGCGCCAACCACACTTATGTTTCCGAAGCCGGCGGCAACGGCACGGCCAACATCACCGGCTGGGACCTGACCACCCTGACCCTTACCCCACCGACCGATTTCAACGGCACCGTGGCCTTGACCGTCACCGCCATCGCCACTGAAAACGCCGACCTGGCCAACCCAGCCTCTGTCAGCCAGCAGTTGAACGTCATCGTCGACCCGGTCACCGATGTGACCAATGTGGTACTCACCGCCGAAGTCCCAGCGGGCGGTGCGGTCGAGAACGGCACCATCGTCTACACCGCCACTGTGGATTCGCCAGTGACCGGCACGCCAGTGGTCGTGACCCTGTCGAACACCCAGACCATCACCATTCCCGTCGGTCAGACGTCGGGCTCGGTGACTTACGTCATTGGCAACGACGTTTACAAAGGCGCTGACACCGTCAGCACGGGCATCACCGGCGTAAGCGGTGGCACCTACGAACAGTTGACTCCGAACACCACGCCAGTCGTCACTCCAGTTGGGGACAGCATCGATGTCACCAACGTCGTACTGACCGCCACCGTTCCTGCAGGCGGCGTCGCTGAAAACGGCACCATCGTCTACACCGCCACTGTCGGCGCACCGGTCACCGGTTCGCCGGTTGTCGTGACCCTGTCGAACACCCAGATCATCACCATTCCCGTCGGTCAGACGTCGGGCTCGGTGTCCTATGTTGTCGGCAACGACGTGTACAAAGGTGCCGACAACGTCAGCACTGGCATCACCGACGTAAGCGGTGGCAACTACGAGCAATTGACGCCGAACACCACGCCAGTCGTGACTCCGGTCAGCGACAGCAACGATGTTACCAACGTGGTACTGACTGCCGCTGTTCCAGCGGGCGGTGCCGTTGAAAACGGCACCATCGTCTATACCGCCACTGTTGGCGCTCCGGTCACCGGCTCGCCGGTTGTAGTGACCCTGTCGAACAACCAGACCATCACCATCGGTGTGGGCGAAACCAGCGGTACCGTCTCCTACACCCTGGGTAACGACGTCTACAACGGCGCCAACCCTGTCAGCACGGCCATCACCGGCGTAAGCGGCGGCAACTACGAGCAGCTGACTCCTAACACCACGCCGGTCGTAACGCCGGTTGGCGATAGCACCGACATCACAAACGTCGTACTGACCGCTACCGTCCCAGCGGGCGGCGCCCTGGAAAACGGCACCATTGTCTATACCGCGACCGTCGGCGCACCTGTCACCGGCTCCCCGGTTGTCGTGACCCTGTCCAACAACCAGACCATCACCATCGGTGTGGGCGAAACCAGTGGCACTGTTTCCTACACCCTGGGTAATGACGTCTACACCGGCGCCGCCACCGTCAGCACGGCCATCACCGGCGTAACCGGTGGCAACTATGAACAGCTGACTCCGAACACCACGCCAATCGTGACCCAGGTCGGCGATGTGACCGATGTCACCACTATCAGCCTCAGCGGCACTGCGTCGGTAACCGAAGGTGAGTCTGCGAGCTACACGCTGACCCTGAGCAATCCGACCAATGTCGATACGCAGGTCACCCTGAACCTGAGCTACGGTGGCAGTGCGACAGGTGCCGACTATCGGGGCACGGACACCATCACCGTGACCATCAAGGCGGGGGAAACCAGCGCCAACTTCCAACTGCCCATCGTCGATGACGCTCTGGTCGAAGGTCGCGAGAACGTCGTGGTCACCATCGCCAATCCGACCGGCACCAACTTCGAGAGCCTGGTAGTCAACCCGCAGGCCGCCAGCGTCAATACCGTCATCATCGATAACGACGCGCCCGTGGTCGGCGACAACGACGGCGTGCCGGGCAACAAACTGACCGGTACCGAAGACACCGCCGTGGCACTGAACTGGGCGTCGTTCAACATTGAGCCAACCGCCAACCCCACCCTCGACCTAGGCATCAAGTTCACCAGCCTGCCGGCAAACGGCACCCTGCAGTTCAACGACGGCAGCGGCTGGAAAAACCTTACCGCAGCTGACTTGGGCACTACCTACAGCAAGGCCGACATCGATGCCGGCAAGCTGCAGTTCGTCCCAGTAGCCGACGAGTCGGGCAGCGATGCCTACAACAACGCCGGTACCGGTGACCAGCACAGCGACTACGCCAGCTTCACCTTCACCCCGACGGTCGACGCGCTGGTGGGCAAACCCGGTACCGTCACCATCGACATCAAGCCAGTGGCCGATGCTCCGATCCTGAGCCTGACACCGGACTACGTCGTTCCGACCGGCCTGATCAAGTACACCTACACCGGCCTGCAGGGGCTGGGCACCAATGGCGAAGGCGCTGACCCTGCACTGATCAAGTCCACCATCGAAGCCGCCAACCGGCCTCAGGGCGTGGTCGTTGCCGATGTGGGTGACACCAATGTCGTACAGGGCACCTCTACCAAAGTCACCGGCCTGATCTTCCTCGAAGCCGGCAAGACCTACACCTTCACCGGCAAGGCCGACGACGGTCTGCTGATCAACGTTGGCGGCAAGGACTTGAGCACCGCCCACTGGGGCGCTGGCGTCGACCCCACTTCAGGTGACTTCAGCGGCACCTTCAAGCCGACTGAAACCGGCTACTACAGCCTGGACCTGTACCATCACAACCAGAACGGTCCGGGCTTCTACGGCCTGAACCTGTCGGTCGACCAAGGCCCCGTGACTCCGATCGGCCAGAGCGGAGCGCTGCTGTACACCGACATCGCCGACCTGGTGAACCAAGGCATCAACGTCACCCCGCACGTCGATGGCAATGGTGATGGTTACTACGCCGGCTACGAACTGAACCACGGCGCCGAAGACACTGCGATCCAGCTGAGCACCATCAACGTCACCTTCGGCGACACGCGTGATGGTTCCGAACTGCACGTGCTGCAGATCAGCGGTATCCCGGCAGGCGCAGAGCTGCGTGATGGCGCTGGCCATAGCTACGTTTCTACAGCCGGTGGCACCGGCACGGCCGATATCAGCACGTGGGATCTGAAAACCCTGACCATCACGCCGCCGACCGATTTCAACGGCACTCTGGCGCTGACCGTCACGGCCACCGCCACCGAGAGCGCTGACTCGGCCAACCCGGCTTCGGTCAGCCAGCAGCTGAACGTCATCGTCGACCCGGTCACCGACGTGACCAATGTCGTGCTCACAGCACAAACGCCACCAGGCGGCGTGCTGGAAAACGGCACCATCGTCTACACTGCGACGGTGGGTAATCCGGTGACTGGCACACCGGTCGTCGTCAAGCTGTCGAACGACCAAGTCATTACCATTCCTGTGGGCGAGACATCGGGTTCGGTGTCCTACGTCGTCGGCAACGACGTGTACAAGGGCGCTGACTCGGTCTCCACCACGATCACTGGCGCCACCGGCGGCAACTACGAACAACTGACCCCGATCACCACCCCAGTGGTGACCCCGGTCGGCGATACCATCGACGTCACCACCATCAGCCTCACCGGCGATGCGTCGGCCACCGAAGGCCAGTCGGCGACCTACACGCTGACCCTGAGCAACCCGACCAACATCGATACTCAAGTCACCCTCAATCTGACCTACGGCGGCACCGCTACACGCGGCGATCATGAGGGCGCGGACAGCATCACCGTGACCATTCCGAAGGGCCAGACCAGCGTTCAGTTCCAGCTGCCTATCGTCGATGACGCTTTGGTGGAAGGTCGCGAAAACGTCGTGGTGACCATCGCCACGCCGACCGGCGACAACTTCGAAAGCCTGGTAGTCAACCCACAAGCCGCCAGCGTCGACACCACCATCATCGACAACGATGCACCGGTGGTAGGCGACAACGGCGACAACAATGGCGTGGCTGGCAACAAGCTCAGCGGCACCGAAGACACCGCCGTGGCCCTGGACTGGGCTTCGTTCAACATCCAGCCGACCGCCAACCCTGGCCTCGACCTGGGCATCAAGTTCACCGGTCTGCCGGCAAACGGTTTGCTGCAGTTCAAAGACGGCAGCGAGTGGAAAGACCTGACCGCAGCCGATCTGGGCACCACCTTCAGCAAGGCGCAAATCGAAGGAGGCGCACTGCGCTTTGTCCCAGTAGCCGACGAGTCGGGCAGCGATACCTACAACAACGCTGGCACCGGTGACCAGCACAGCGACTACGCCAGCTTCACCTTCACCCCGACGGTCGATGCGCTGGTGGGCAAGCCAGGCACCGTGACCATCGACATCAAGCCGGTGGCCGATGCTCCGATCCTCAGCCTGACCCCGGACTATGTGGTCCCGACCGGCCTGATCAAGTACACCTACACCGACCTGCAAGGCCTGGGCAACACCGGTGAAGGCGCTGATCCTGCGTTGATCAAGTCGACCATCGAAGCCGCGGGCAGCCGTCCGGGCGTGGTCATCGCCGACGTTGGCGACACCAACATCGTCCAGGGCACTGGCACCAAAGTCACCGGCCTGATCTTCCTGGAAGCTGGCAAGACCTACACCTTCAGCGGCAAGGCCGACGACGGTTTGCTGATCAACGTCGGTGGCAAGGACCTGGGCACTGCCCATTGGGGTGCGGGCGTCGACCCGACTTCGGGTGACTTCAGCGGCAGCATCACGCCGTCCGAAACCGGCTACTACAGCCTGGACCTGTACCACCATAACCAGAACGGCCCAGGCTTCTACGACCTGAACCTGTCGGTCGACCAGGGTCCTGCGACCTCGATCGGTGCGAGCGGCGTGCCGCTGTACACCGACATTGCCGACCTGGTGAACCAGGGCATCAACGTCACTCCACATGTCGACGGCAACGGCGATGGTTACTACGCCGGTTACGAACTGAACCACGGTGCCGAAAACACCGCGATCCAGCTGAGTACCATCAACGTCACCTTCGGCGACACGCGTGATGGCTCCGAGCAGCACCTGCTGCAGATCAGCGGTATCCCAGAGGGCGCGGTACTGCGCGATGGTGCCAACCACAGCTATGTCTCTGCCGCCGGTGGCACCGGCACGGCCGATATCACCACGTGGGATCTGAAGACCCTGACCATCACCCCGCCGACCGACTTCACCGGCACGCTGGCCCTGACCGTCAAGGCCACCGCTACTGAAAGTGCGGACCAAGCCAACCCGGCGTCGGTCAGCCAGCAGCTCAACGTCATCGTCGATGCGGTGAACGAAGCGCCAGCGGTAGCCATGGACCAGCAAATGGTCTTCAACGAAGGCTCGGCAGAATCGGTCAACCTGGTATCGGGCCTGACCATCAGCGACAAGGACAACACCGCTGGCGATCAACTGCAAAGCGCGAAGATCGTCATCCACAACACCATGGCCGGCGACATCCTGACCTCGGCCTTCGAGGCCGGTAAAGGCACCACCACCCAGGGCATCGGCTACAAGGTCGATGGTGTCGCCAGCGATGGCACCATGACCATCACCCTGGAAGGGATGGCGAGCCGCGCCGCCTACCAGGAGTTGATCAGCTCGATCCAGTTCAAGGCCACCGGTGAGCATCCGGAAAGCACCGTGCGCCAGGTCTCGGTCGAAGTGACCGACACCGGCGTGCAGGGCAATGGCGTCAACGGCGCATCCTCGGTCGTGGCCAACAGCACCATGGCGGTCAAGCCGGCCGTGGTCGTCACCTTGTCCGCCGAGCCAGAAGCAGTCGAGGGCGGTGTGATCAAGTACACCGCCACCCTGACCGACCTGCATGGCAATGCCGTCAACGCTCAGGACACCATTCGGGTCGACATCGGCAACGGCGCGAGCATCAGCATCGCCAAGGGCGCCTCGGCAAGCTCGACCACCGTCGATGCGCCAGCGGACGACGTGTACAAGGACGCCGATTCGGTCAGCCGCACTATCCAGAACGTAAGCGGTGGCGGCAACGTCACGCTGGTGCCGGGCACCACGCCGGTCAATGTCCTGGTCAACGACACCATCGACGCGACCAAAGTCACCTTGAGCGCCACCTCGGCGGTCAACGACGGCGGCGTCATCACCTACACCGCCACCCTCGACCACGCGGCCGACAAGGCCGTGAAGCTGCTGCTGTCGAACGGCCAGACCATCGACATCGCAGCCAAGGCCACCCAAGGCTCCGTCAATTACACGGTGGCCAACGATGCCTCGCGCGCCGGTATCCTCACGGTTGCCGTGGCTGGTATCGCCAACGCCGCCAATGGCAAGCCGATCGATGGCAACTTCGAAAAACTGCTGTACCAGGATGCATCGGCCAGCACCACCGTGACCGGTCCACAGACCACCATCGGTATCACCGGTGCCGAGCGGATCATCGAAGGTCAGTCGGCTGTCTACACCTTGACCCTCAGCCACGAGACCAAGAGCCCGGTCACCGTCACCCTGAGCTATTCGGGCAAGGCGGCCAACGGCGCTGACTTCCAGGGCCAGACCACCGTGGTCATCGCCGCCGACAAGTCGTCTGCGACCTTCCCCATCATCACCCTGAGCGATCAGTTGCGTGAGGGGACCGAACAACTGGTCGTGACCATCGACTCGGTCACCGGCGGCAACTTCCAGAGCCTGACGCCAGACCCGGCCCACGCCAGTATTGCCATCAACATCATCGACAACACCCTGGTGGCCGACACCGCCACGGTCGATGAAGGCGCCACCCTGAACGGCAACGTGCTGACCAATGATCGCGACGGTGACAACAGCCTGACCGTGGCCAAGTTCACCGTCGGCGGCACCAGCTATGCCATGGACGCCAGCGGCCATGCCTCGGCTCAGGTCTTCGCCGAAGTCGACAAGCCGTCGGTAGTCGTCGGCAATCTGACCATCGCTGCCGATGGCAGCTACACCTACACGCCGGCCAAGGGTTACGAGCACTGGAGCGGCACCGTGCCAACGGTCAGCTACACCACCGATACCGGCGCGGTCAGTACCTTGAACATCACCGTGGCGCCAGTCAGCGATACTCCGCTGCTGAGCGTTGCCAACCCAACTTCGTGGACCCTGTCCGGCGACGCCAACACCGTCACCAGCGGCCAGGTCAGCCAGTTGGGCGAGGCGTGGAAGACCCACAACGCCAACAACTACATCGAGGTCAATCCGTACAGCGTCTACAACGGCACCTCCAGCAGCACCAAGGTGATCGAGCTGGAAAGCAACGTGGGCGACGCTAGCGACCTCTACACTGTCGTGGCCAACGCCAAGGCCGGTTCGCTGTACACCCTGGACTTCGACTACTCGCCACGCAAAGGGCATGAAGGCGATTCCGACATCAAGGTCATGTGGGGTGACAAGGTGGTTGCCGTGATCAACGGCACCACCGTTGGCATGGTGCACTACAGCCTGCAATTGCCGGTGGACAGCACCGCCAGCAAGACCTTGACCTTCGTTTCGGTGGACAAGAACTCGTACGGTGGCCTGCTGGACAACATCACGCTGTCCACCACCGGCAACACCGGTGTGGCCGGCAAGGCAATCGCACTGTCCGAGATCACTTCGCAGCTGGTCGACCGTGACGGTTCCGAAACCCTGACCACGACCATTTCCAACATCCAGGCCGGTGCCACCCTCAGTGACGGCACCCACAGCTTCACGGCCAGCAGCACTGCACAGGTCGCGGACGTCAGCGACTGGAGCCTGTCCACCCTGACCCTGACCACCGCGGCCAATGCGCCTGCCGGTGACATCAACCTGAAGGTCAACGCCAGCGCCAAGGACGGTACCGCCGTCGCTGCAGCGGCTGCTGAACAGACCCTGACCGTGCACGTGGTGGAGGCCAAACAGAGCTACAGCGCAATCACCGGCAACGCCGGCACCGAGACGCTGGATGGCACTACCGGCCGCGACATCATCGTCGGCGACGTGACACCGACCCAGACGCAGAACGGCGCCAGCTACAACATCGCCTACATCCTGGATCGCTCCGGCAGCATGAAGGACACCTTGGCCAGCGCGAAGGATTCGGTCGCAACCGCCGTCCAGCAGCTCTCGCAGAACCTGGGCGGCGGTACGGTCAAGGTGACCATCGTCGACTTCGGCACCGACGCCAAGCAAGGCGCCACGCTGACGCTGACGCCGAACATGTCGCTGGACGCGATCAAGGCCGGCCTGGGTCTCAACGCCCTCACCGCCACCGGTGGTACCAACTACGAGGCCGCGTTCTACAAGGCCGAGGCTTGGTTCAAGGGGACCGAAGCCACCAGCAACACTGGTGCCGTCAAGCTCAGCTACCTGATCACCGACGGCGAACCGACCTACTACCTGGACACCGCCAATAATCGCCAAGGCGATGGTCGCACTACCAACAACGCTGTCATCGATGGTTCGGCGGAGGGCTTCGCGGCCTTGGCCAAGGTCTCGACCGTGGAAGCCATCGGCGTCGGTAACAGCGCCAGCGTAACCACCTTGCAGAAGTTCGACAGCGACGGCGAAGTGCAGACCAAGATCGATGTCAGCAATATCGCTGCCGCACTGAAGAACAGCCTCATCACTGCCGGTGGCGACACCATCAACGGCGGCGAGGGCCACGATATCCTGTTCGGCGACACCATCTCGTTCACCAAGGCCGGCGTAACCACCGAGGGCACGGCAGCACTGACCGAGTACGTGAAATCGGTCACCAACACCAGCTCGGTCACCTCCGAACAGGTACACGACTACATCACCAAGCACGCCAGCGACTTCAATGTCGGCCCTGCCAGCTCCGAGGGTCAAGCCGGTCTGTTCACCGTCGCCAAAGGGGGCAACGACTTCCTCAACGGTGGTGATGGCAACGACATTATCTACGGCCAGAGTGGCAATGACACCCTGCGTGGCGGTGCCGGCAACGACATCCTCTTCGGCGGCGCAGGCAAGGACACCTTCGTCTGGAAGAGCGGTGACGTCGGTACCGACACCATCAAGGACTTCAGCCATGCCGAAGGCGACAAGCTGGACCTGTCCGACCTGTTGCCTTCGGACGCTGAAACCAACCTGGCGAACTACTTGAAGCTGAGCACCGACACGGCCGGTAATTCGACCCTGCAGATCAGCACCAAGGGTGGCATGGCCTCGGCTGCAGCCTCGGTCACGCCGGACGTCACCATCAAGGTCGACAACGCCCATTGGGGCAGCGGTACCGACGCCATCAAGTCGCTGATCTCCGGTGGCGACCTGTTGGTCAAGCACCACGATTGATGCAACCAGCAGCCGACCCCTGTGGGTCGGCGACCGTCGGCATCCATTGGGTCTGAATCCGTGTACTCTCTGCCGAGGCTGCCCTGCAGTCTCGGCAGGTTTTTTTCGATGGGAGCGCTTCGATGTTCTACGTACAACGCGATCAACAAGGTGTATTGGTCCGCGTGGAGGCGGCTGCCTACGCCGAGGCCACGGAAACCCTGCCAGCCGATCACCACGAGATCCAGGCCTGGTACGCCAACGACGTGGTCGAAACCAGCCTGAAACAGCTCAAGCAGAGCGACCTGGACATGATCCGGGTACTCGACGACCTGATTCAGGTGCTGACCAGCAAGGGCATCATTCGCGTCACCGATCTGCCGGCAGCGGCCCAGGCCAAGCTCAAGGATCGTTCCAGCGCACGTGTCGCGCTGGGTGGCTTGAATCAGCTGATCAACGACGATGAAACCGGCTTGATCTGAAGCCTTCGCCCCGCTTCACCACCGCGCCTGAAACGGCACGGTCTGGAGTGGATCGAAGGCCTGCGCGTCAGACCTAGCCTGGCTGCCAGGGCTGCGGCTCACCCACGAGCTGGCCCTGCACGCCGGCAATCCCCATCTCGCGAATTACCTGCAACTCCCCTTGCGTCTCGACCCGCTCGGCAATCAGCGGCAGGTCGATGCTGTGCGCTGCCCGCTGGATGGCCTCGATGAACAGCCGCTTGTGGCTTTCCTGATCGATGGCGCGAATGTAGCTGCCGTCGATCTTCAGGTAGCCAAGGCCCAGATGCGCCAGGTTGCCGATCATGCTGAAACGCCCGCCAAAGCGCTGCAGGCTCAGGCTGTAGCCCAGGCTGCGCAGACGCCGCGTGAGCTGCTCGAGCACGCTTTGTTCCGGAATCTGCTCCTCGCCGATTTCCAGGGTCAGGCGCGGGCCCAGGGATGGATACTGCGCCAATCGTTCGAACAGCGCTTCCAGCGCCTGCGGATCGTTCAAGCTGGCTGCAGACAGGTTCAAGGCGAGCGTGGCGTCGTGCTTGCGCAGATGTTCCAGCACCAGCTCTAGCATCAGCCGATCCAGGCGTGCCGACCACCCGAAGCGCTCCAGCCAAGGCAGGAATCGCCCGGCAGCAACGGCATGGCCCTGCTCGTCGATCAGCCGCGACAGCACCTTGTGGTGAAGCACCTGCGTGGTATCCAGGCTGCTCACGACCGGCTGGAAGTACAGCTGGAAGCGGCCCTGCGCCAGGGCATTGTCGAGCAGCGTGTGCCAGGCGTGGTGATCGTTCTCCACCGTCGCCAGTGCCCTGTGCTCGAGACAGACCCAACTGCACTCACCCGCGCCCTCGGCCTGCGCCAAGGCCTCGTCGGCCAACTTGAGCAGCGCTTGCGGGTCATCCCCAGGCGTATACGGTGCCAGCCCCAGATGGGCCACCGGCAGCAGGTCGGTAGCGCCGGTCTGTGCCAGGCTGCGCAGGTTCGCGTCGAGCGCCTGGGCGAGCTGCTGAGCCTCTTCGCGCACCATGCCCGGTGCCAGTATGGAAAACTCGCCACCCCGGCTGCGGGTGATCAGGTTGAGCGTCTCAGGGTGACGCGCGCAGGTGCGTACCAACTGCTGGCTGACCGCCTGCAGCAACTGGTCGGTCCGCTGCCCACCCAGCCGTTGGTTGAGGCCGGCCAGGTCGTTGATACGCAACAGCACGAGATAACCCGCGCTGGCCTCTTCCAGATTGCTCACCCGCGTGTGCAACTGCATCTCGAAATAGCGCCGGTTGGCCAGTCCGGTCAGGCTGTCCTGGTACGACTCGATACGCAACCGTTCACTGCGCACGGTCTGCTCATGGAACAACGCCTTGAGTTTTTCCACCATCTGATTCATGGCTTGCACCACGCGCCGCAGTTCAGGCGTGCGCGGCAGATCGGGCAGGCTGAGGAACTCCCTTCGCGCAATGGCGTGCGACTGCTCGACCATGTAGTCCAGCGGCTTGAGCTGGCGACGCAGCAGCAGTGCACCCAGCGCAGCACTGACCGCGCCGCACAGCAGCAACCAGCCCAGACTGCCCAGGGCAGCCTGCCACAGCTTGGCCACGGCAAACATCGGATGGCTCACCACCTCGACCCGGGCCGCCTGCTCCCAACCGCGGCTGACAATGGCGTCGCCGCCGGCTGGGGCTAGATTGATCATCTTCACGAACCAGGCTGGCACACCGTTACCATCCGGCTCGGCGGCTCGCTCGACGATGACGCTGTCATCCGCCAGGTTGACCACGCGAATGCTGGCGTAATAGCCACTGTCGAAGATCGAGCTGACCATCAGTTCGACCATCGCCGGGTCGTCGATATTGGGCGTGAGCGACAACGCCAGGGCCGTGGCCGCATCCTGGGCGTGCGAACGCAGCTGGTTGACGTACTGAGTGCGCGAGCTCTCTAGGCTGACCATGAAGCTGCCAGTGAAAGCCACCACCAGAAACAGGCATATCGCGATCAACAGCTGTTTGAACAGAGACATCGTTGCTCCACTTAATAATCCGGACTGGCCGGAAAGCCTTCGGCGGTCATTTTCTTCAGCACATCCTGCCAACGCGACAGGCGCTTGGTATCACCTACCTTCTTGTTGCCACCAGCGCCGGTGAGCCACAACCCCTCACCGTTGAAGGCATAGACAGGCAAAAGGTCCTGGCGCTGATTGGCAGGCAATATAGGGTCCATCAGGCTGTCCAGTACCAGGGGCATGGCAGTCGGGGTGGCGTAGTAGGTGAGCACCATGTGCGCGCGGTTCTGCCGCAGCGCCTTGACGTAGGTGATGCGCAGCTTGTCGGCGGCAACGCCCAGATGACGCAGGCTGAAGTACTTGGCAATCGCATAGTCCTCGCAGTCGCCTGCACCCTTGAGCAACGACTGTACCGGCGTGGCCCAATAGTCCACCTCATGCCACAGATCCAGGTCCTCGCGATACCGCAGCTGATGGTTGAAAAACTTGTTCACCACTTCCAACTGTTCGCTTTCACTCAACGGCTTCTGGGTAGCCAACAGCCGTTGCCACGCATCGATACGCTGCGCGCCTTCACCTAATGGACCATACAGACCCTCGGCGCGGCGACTGATCTGATTGAAATCCCAGTCGGCATGAAGTCCACCCAGCAATGTGCCTGCCAGGGCAAAGGCAATCGCAAGACAGCGCACCGTCTGTAGGTACTTCAACCGTGTGAGCAACGTGTTCGATCCGCCGGGGACGCATTGCAGCCCACCATGGTGCGGGGGCGCTGGGTAAAAAACAATGGCACGATGAAATCACTTTCTCGTGATCCTGTGCAGCCTTTTCGTCGCTTCAATACTGCACTTCGTCTGGCTATCAGCCTCGCGGGTCGTTATTCAAATGCGCCAGCTTTCAATGTGTAACTGGTTGCGTCAGGATGTCGCAAAAATAGCAGAGGCAGTTTGGCGTGACTGGAAAACCCACTGTGCTGGCCAGTATTCTCGGCAGTGAACAAGTGCCTGCGCATCTGGCACGCTCGGTGATTGAAGAAAGGCTTCGTGCAGCCATCTACGATGGACGCCTACCCTGCGGCATGGCCATCCGGCAGCAGGAGCTGGCCACATTGTTCGGCGTCAGTCGCATGCCAGTGCGCGAAGCCCTGCGCCAGCTTGAAGCACAGGGCCTGTTGAAGGTCGTGCATCACAAAGGCGCAGTGGTCGCTCCCCTGATCAATCACGACTCCGCAGAAACCTATGCCTTGCGCATGCTCCTGGAGTGCGAAGCCTTGCGTCTTTCAGTCCCACTGTTGGAAGAAGCAGATTTTGCCTTTGCACAGGACTGCATCGAGCGCTTGGAACGCACATCGGATTACGTCGAGATCAGTCGTCTGAACCGGGCGTTCCATCGAACGCTGTACGCCCATGCCAATAACCGCCGTTTACTGAACCTGGTAGATGAAGGGCTCATCGAAGAAGAGCGCTTCCTGCGCTTCAACCTCGAAGCCATGGGCTTGCGTAATATGGCCCAGGACGATCACCGGAACATGTTGCAGGCCGCCAGGCAGCGCAATGTAGCCCTGGCGGTCGAACTGTTGCGAGAGCATCTCCAGCGCGGCGTAGACGCCATCGAACGCTATCTGGCGCAACGCTCAAGCAACTGAAGCCAAACGCCCGGAAGAACCCAGAGGCCAGAAAGCAAAAACCCCTGTCTGCGTGAGCAGACAGGGGTTTTCTTATTCAATCTTGACGATGACCTACTCTCACATGGGGGAAACCCCACACTACCATCGGCGATGCATCGTTTCACTGCTGAGTTCGGGATGGGATCAGGTGGTTCCAATGCTCTATGGTCGTCAAGAAATTCCGTGTGCCGGATCGGCGTTGCCAACCACAGCGAAATATTGGGACTTCTACTTATAGACAAAACCCCTACCTGCTCACGCAGATAGGGGTTTCGGAATTGAATCTTGACGATGACCTACTCTCACATGGGGAAACCCCACACTACCATCGGCGATGCATCGTTTCACTGCTGAGTTCGGGATGGGATCAGGTGGTTCCAATGCTCTATGGTCGTCAAGAAATTCTGTAGCCAGGATGCCCTTTGGAAGGCACTCCAGCGAATCGGGTATGTGATAGTCGTGGGTTGTCTTGCTGCGAACTTTCGGTTCGTGTCATCTCCACAGTCACCGCAATCTGGTCGTTCGACGCAAATTGCTTGGGTGTTATATGGTCAAGCCTCACGGGCAATTAGTATGGGTTAGCTCAACGCCTCACAGCGCTTACACACCCCACCTATCAACGTCGTAGTCTTCGACGGCCCTTCAGGGAACTCAAGGTTCCAGTGAGATCTCATCTTGAGGCAAGTTTCCCGCTTAGATGCTTTCAGCGGTTATCTTTTCCGAACATAGCTACCCGGCAATGCCACTGGCGTGACAACCGGAACACCAGAGGTTCGTCCACTCCGGTCCTCTCGTACTAGGAGCAGCCCCTCTCAAATCTCAAACGTCCACGGCAGATAGGGACCGAACTGTCTCACGACGTTCTAAACCCAGCTCGCGTACCACTTTAAATGGCGAACAGCCATACCCTTGGGACCGGCTTCAGCCCCAGGATGTGATGAGCCGACATCGAGGTGCCAAACACCGCCGTCGATATGAACTCTTGGGCGGTATCAGCCTGTTATCCCCGGAGTACCTTTTATCCGTTGAGCGATGGCCCTTCCATACAGAACCACCGGATCACTAAGACCTACTTTCGTACCTGCTCGACGTGTCTGTCTCGCAGTCAAGCGCGCTTTTGCCTTTATACTCTACGACCGATTTCCGACCGGTCTGAGCGCACCTTCGTACTCCTCCGTTACTCTTTAGGAGGAGACCGCCCCAGTCAAACTACCCACCATACACTGTCCTCGATCCGGATGACGGACCTGAGTTAGAACCTCAAAGTTGCCAGGGTGGTATTTCAAGGTTGGCTCCACGCAGACTGGCGTCCACGCTTCAAAGCCTCCCACCTATCCTACACAAGCAAATTCAAAGTCCAGTGCAAAGCTATAGTAAAGGTTCACGGGGTCTTTCCGTCTAGCCGCGGATACACTGCATCTTCACAGCGATTTCAATTTCACTGAGTCTCGGGTGGAGACAGCGCCGCCATCGTTACGCCATTCGTGCAGGTCGGAACTTACCCGACAAGGAATTTCGCTACCTTAGGACCGTTATAGTTACGGCCGCCGTTTACCGGGGCTTCGATCAAGAGCTTCGCTTGCGCTAACCCCATCAATTAACCTTCCGGCACCGGGCAGGCGTCACACCCTATACGTCCACTTTCGTGTTTGCAGAGTGCTGTGTTTTTAATAAACAGTCGCAGCGGCCTGGTATCTTCGACCGGCATGAGCTTACGGAGCAAGTCCTTCACCCTCACCGGCGCACCTTCTCCCGAAGTTACGGTGCCATTTTGCCTAGTTCCTTCACCCGAGTTCTCTCAAGCGCCTTGGTATTCTCTACCCAACCACCTGTGTCGGTTTGGGGTACGGTTCCTGGTTACCTGAAGCTTAGAAGCTTTTCTTGGAAGCATGGCATCAACCACTTCGTCGTCTGAAAGACAACTCGTCATCAGCTCTCGGCCTTGAGATCCCGGATTTACCTAAGATCTCAGCCTACCACCTTAAACTTGGACAACCAACGCCAAGCTGGCCTAGCCTTCTCCGTCCCTCCATCGCAATAACCAGAAGTACAGGAATATTAACCTGTTTTCCATCGACTACGCTTTTCAGCCTCGCCTTAGGGACCGACTAACCCTGCGTCGATTAACGTTGCGCAGGAAACCTTGGTCTTTCGGCGTGGGTGTTTTTCACACCCATTGTCGTTACTCATGTCAGCATTCGCACTTCTGATACCTCCAGCAAGCTTCTCAACTCACCTTCACAGGCTTACAGAACGCTCCTCTACCGCATCATCATAAGATGATACCCGTAGCTTCGGTACCTGGTTTGAGCCCCGTTACATCTTCCGCGCAGGCCGACTCGACTAGTGAGCTATTACGCTTTCTTTAAAGGGTGGCTGCTTCTAAGCCAACCTCCTAGCTGTCTAAGCCTTCCCACATCGTTTCCCACTTAACCAGGATTTTGGGACCTTAGCTGACGGTCTGGGTTGTTTCCCTTTTCACGACGGACGTTAGCACCCGCCGTGTGTCTCCCATGCTCGGCACTTGTAGGTATTCGGAGTTTGCATCGGTTTGGTAAGTCGGGATGACCCCCTAGCCGAAACAGTGCTCTACCCCCTACAGTGATACATGAGGCGCTACCTAAATAGCTTTCGAGGAGAACCAGCTATCTCCGAGCTTGATTAGCCTTTCACTCCGATCCACAGGTCATCCGCTAACTTTTCAACGGTAGTCGGTTCGGTCCTCCAGTCAGTGTTACCTAACCTTCAACCTGCCCATGGATAGATCGCCCGGTTTCGGGTCTATACCCAGCGACTAAACGCCCTATTAAGACTCGCTTTCGCTACGCCTCCCCTATTCGGTTAAGCTCGCCACTGAATATAAGTCGCTGACCCATTATACAAAAGGTACGCAGTCACAGAACAAAGTCTGCTCCCACTGCTTGTACGCATACGGTTTCAGGATCTATTTCACTCCCCTCTCCGGGGTTCTTTTCGCCTTTCCCTCACGGTACTAGTTCACTATCGGTCAGTCAGTAGTATTTAGCCT